>JACPYM010000025.1 GCA_016196035.1 Acidobacteriota bacterium
AAGCTGTAAGTGATGGATGCTGAGAGCGCATCCGGGATGTAGGGCGGGATTAAATCCCGCCCTACATCCCTCATTTTCAGCTTGATGGAGTACTAGCGTTCCCGGGCGACGCAATGCTCAACGCATGGCGCCAGTTGCGCGCGAATGCGCAGTGCGCGCGCGCGTATGCTGGCCGGCGCCAGCTTCAAACGCTCGGCCAGGGCGCGCCGCAGTTGCACCTGGGCGTGCCAATCGTCGTGATAATAATTTTGGATGAACTGGCGGTCAGCGGCAGGCAGTTTATTCAAACACACTGCCATGCAGGCGAACTGCAATTCCCCGGCTAAAACTGCGTGTTGGTCACGTGCGGTGAAAGCGCCCGCGCTCTCCAACGGACTGAGTTTACGTTCGGGCGCGCGCCAGTATTCTTTGCGCAGCATGCGTGCAACCCCCAAACAATAAGCCGCCGGGGAATCGGTGTGGATCGTTTCGCCGCCCGCTAGTTTTCGACCCACAATGTCGAAGGTTCGATCTGCCCATTCATCGGCGGGCGAGCAGGCATGCCGCTCAAAAAACTCCATCAACTTGCAGCGCAACAATTCATAACGCTGCCCCGCCTGCTCCGGGGTTGTCCCTAACCAGGCGAGCAACGCTTCCAAGGCGGGTTCAGTTTCGCGTTCAGTCGGCATGGAGCGCATGACGTTCGTCGTAAATATCGCGCCGTCTTGGCAAGTTAGATCGGTTTTCACTTCAGTGTACGGGAAAACCGCGCAGCAGTGCGGTACCGCGCGCGTGAGCAAGCGGAGGTTTGGCGGTTCAGCCAATGGCACAAGCTTGTACAAGCTTGTCGCACCGCTTGCTCACGCGCGCGGTACCGCACCAGCGCCATCTGCCCCCGTATACGCAATTGCAAACCGATCTAAAAACAAGCGGTCAAACTCATTAGCGAATGCCAGTCGCCGGGCAGGGCAGATCGCCCGCCTGACCCAGCGTCTGGATCAGGAAAGAACCGTTTGAACTGCGGATGACATACCAGGTGCCGTCAAAGGGCCGCCACACGGCGATGTCGAATTTGCCATCGCCATCATAATCGGCAGGCGTGGGGATGTCGTTGTAAGGCGCCAGACTGGTGCCCCAGGTTACCGTTTGAATGGTGCTGTTCGAACTGCGCAGGATGCTCCATGCGCTTTGCGCGCCGCGCCAATAGGCCAGATCGCATTTGCCGTCGCCGTCATAATCGCCTGGGACAGGGGTGTCGCCTGCCTGTCCGTGCGGCTGAATCAGGAAAGAGCCGTTTGAACTGCGGATGGCGTACCAGGTGCCGTCGAGAGGCCGCCAGACGGCGATGTCGCATTTGCCGTCGCCATCGTAATCGGCGGGCACCGGCACATCGTTAAAGGGCGCATACGCCACGCCCCAATTGACGACCTGCGTTGTGTTGTTGGAACTGCGCAGGATGTACCAGTTGCCTTCGTTGCCACGCCAGACGGCGATGTCGGTTTTGCCGTCGCCGTCATAATCGCCCGGCACAGGGGTGTCTGTCGCGATGCCCCAGGTTTGCACGCGGAAGGCATTATTCGCGCTAAGAATGATGTACCAGGTGCCGCTCAGACGGCGATAAATCGCCACGTCAATCTTGCCATCGCCGTCGTAATCGCCCGGCACGGGCAGGTCGTTGAACGGCTCGAGACTCGTGCCCCACAGCGTCGTTTGCAACTGAGCATTCGACGATTTCTGCACCAGCCACTGGCTCGTCGGGCCGCGCCAGACCGATAAATCGGCCAGGCCGTCGCCATCAAAATCGGCCTTCTTGGCAACGGTGGAAACTCCGGCGGCAGCTTGATTCACCATGAAAGTTTGCCCGGCCACGGTCAGCGTGCCTGCGCGCGCCGCGCCGGTGTTGGCGGCTACCGCATACGTCACCGCACCGTTGCCTGTGCCGCTGCTGGCCGAAGTGATCGTCAGCCAGGTGTTGTTGCTGGCCGCCGTCCAGGCACAGCCCGCGTCGGCAGTGATGGTAATGGCCGTCGCGCCGGGGCCGCCACTGGCCGCCGCCGCCGCGCTGGCCGGAGCAATCTGATAGGTGCAACCGCCGGTCGCCGCGTCAACCGCTGCCTTGATGTCCAGCCGCCCCCAACCCCAAACGTTGTTGGGCACGCCGCTGCTGCTGCACGCCGTGAGCGGGACATCCACCGCCGCCTGATTGACCAGATCAATGGTTTGCGCAATTTGATGCCGGTAAGCGGGCCGCGCCGACCAGAGCAGCGCCAGCGCGCCCGCGACGTGCGGCGTCGCCATCGAGGTTCCACTCAAGCTGCCATAACCGCCGCTCTTCAGCGCCGAGCGCACGGTCACGCCGGGTGCGGTGATTTCGGGTTTTAACCGATTGCTGCCATCAGCGGTGATCGGGCCGCGGCTGCTAAAACTGGCGATGGCGCTGGTGCTGGCGCTGAAGGCCCCGACCGTATACGAAGCCGCATAAAACGAAGGCGGATCGCTCACGGTCGAACAGGAACTGCCGCTGTTCCCCGCCGCGACGACCATCATGATGCCGGCGGCGCGTTGGGCTTCGACGGCGGCTTGCAATGAAGCGGGCTGGCAGCCTTCAGACGGCGGGCAGCCCCAGGAATTGGTTGTGATGTCGGGCGCTTTGCTGGGGTCGCCCTGTTGCGGCGTGCCGCCGATGGGGTAAGGCGCGAGGAACCATTCCATGCATTCGATATAGGTCGCGGGCGCGCCGTTGCCACTGTCCATATTGCGGCAGGCAATCCAGCGGGCGCCCGGCGCGACGCCGATCTGATTCGCGCCGCCATCGGTACCGACCGCCGTGCCGATGGTGTGTGTCCCGTGGTCGTCATCGTCGCAGGGTTGCGTAGAGTTGACGCCGCAGGGATTGACGCCGCCGTTGGTGTGAATGCTGTCGTGCCAGTTGTAATTGTGATCGGCGCTTGAGCCGTTCCAGCCGCGATAGTTATTTTTCAGCGCGCTGTGTTGCCAGTTCACGCCGGTGTCGGCTCCGGCGATGACGATGCCTTGCCCGGTGAAACCCAGCGCCCACACCTCTGGCGCGCGAATGGTATTCACGCCTAATTCAATAGCGTCAGGGCTGGCGCTGCGGGCTTGTTTGACGGCTGCGACGGCTTGTTCGAGTTCCTCTTCGCTGAGTTTCGGCTCGAACTGATTTTTGATGCGCGGGTTGGCGTCAATGCGCTCGACCTCGTGCCGGGCGGCGATGGCGGCGATGATCTCAGGCGTCGTTTTTACCCAAATCGCATTGACGATGTAATAAGCGCGATGCTCGATGCCGCGTTCGGTCAGCCAGTCCAGCAACGCGCGTTGCGATTGTTGCGCCTGGGCGAGTAAGGCTGCGCGCACAAAACGGCCCTTGGCTTCTTTGGTTTCCAGGCGCGCCGCGCCGGTCAGATCGGCCCGCTCGCGCAAAATGACCAGCGCTTCGGTCGCCTGGCCCGGTGTGCTGTGTTCCCACAGCCAGGCTGCAATCTTGCTTTGCGGCGCGCCGTCTTGCGCCTGTGCCACGAAATGCGTTGCATAAAAAAGCCCCGCTGTCAGCAGCATCGTGGCCAAGGTCAAGTAGAGAGAGGTCAGAAAAATGCGTTTCATCGGGTATAGCCTTTGCTCAAGCTTGTTAAAGAAAACGGTGACAAATGGTGTGTTGAAGCTTGCGGCGCGGGTGAAGTCGCAGCAGGCCCTAAATTCCAGCGGTGGTATACCACGGTAAGGAAGTCCGGGAAAGTCCGGAAAATACGAAGAAGTTTAGGGCAGGACTTACGCAAAGATTTGCCACAGAGGCACGGAGACACCGAGGAAGACCGCGATCTCCTGCAGAACCGTAACAAAGCTCTGTGTCTCTGTGCCTCTGTGCCTATCGCGCGCGCGTCCTGTAGGGAAGACCTCAGAGCCAGGAAAGCCAGGAAAATAGGCTTACGGGCACAGTCGGGCAGGGTACGGCGCGTTTGTAGTTCCGCCGGGTGACGCTGCGTTAGACCTCTTCGGAGTCGCCCGGTCGCTAGCGTTCCCGGTTCGGCAGCGCTGGCTCTCTGAACCCGACATCCTGGTGTGTTTTTCCGATAGGTTAGTTCTTATGACTTCCCGGCGCTAACCACTTCAAATCAATCGCATTCCCCATCGCCTGATACCCCGCCCGATTCGGATGCAGCTTGTCCCCTGCGCCGCCGATGGTGCTGTTGGGTTGGAAGGCGGCGCGCAGGCTGCCGGTTTGCGGATCAACTGTCGCTGCGTCGAAATCGGCTACGCCGTCAAAGAGGCCACTCGTGCGGATGAATTGGTTCAGCGTCTGGCGGTGCGCGCTGATTTCGGGTTTGCCCGCAGGCCCGTTGTAACCAAGGCTGGGCGTGAGCGTCGCGCCGATGATTTTGATTTTGCCATGCGCACGGACGCGGTTGACGAGTTCTTCCATGCCTGCGATGACGGCTTTGGCAGTCTTGCCTTGCGAAAGGTCGTTGATGCCTTCGAGCCAGAGGATGTGCGTGACGCCCGCTAGGCTGAGCACGTCGCGTTCGAGCCGTTCCAGCGCCGAAGGGCCACCGGCGAAAGGCGTGCTGGGCGCATACTGCGCGGGGCCGGTGATCTGGTTGCCGCCGATGCCTGCGTTGATGACCGCAACGCGATTGCCATAGGCCGCGCGCAGCCGCTGGGCCAGCACATCGGGATAACGATCATCGCCATTGAGCGTCGAGAGCGTGCCATCCGTAATCGAATCGCCGAAACAGGCGACAACAACCGTGTCCGCCGGCGCCAGCACTTCCAACGCATCGAGAAAGAACCAGGACGTTGTGGTGTAAGGAAAGCTCGCGTCGCTCTCTTCGTGGCCGTGGCTGCCTGCGCGCGGCGCGGTGAGATACGACGTTTGCAGCGCCTTGGCGTGCCAGGTCATGGGGCCGCTCGCGCCCGCGACGTGAAAGCTGACGGCGAGCTTGCGTCCGTTAAGCAAGGCATCATCCGCGTTTTTGGCAAACGTCAGATTGACCGCATCGCCATACGCCACTTGCCCTGGCGCAAGTGTGAGACTGGGCTTGCCGTTGAACAGCACGCGCGCATTCGTGCCCGCCGCGACGTTGCCTGCGCTGGCTTGCAAGCCGATGAATGCGTCATCGAGCGTCACCGGGCGTGTGCCGAAGGCATTTGAGAAGCGCAATCGGGCGCGCTTGCCCCACAAAGTTGGGCGCAGGATGAGGCGGAGGGTTTGATCGTTCGCGCCTTCGGCAGCGACGGGAAAAGCGAAATCGAGCACGGGCTGCGCTGAAGGATTGCCGGACGGATAAGGGCCGTGCGCCGAAGCCGCCCACGAGGCAGCCCATTTTTGTGTTTGTGCGAGAGTAGTGGTTGAGGCCATCGCGCAACAGGTCAGACAGATGAGCGCGATCGTCGGGGTCTTCATGAAAGCTCCATTGATTTGGCGTTGGGTGCGTTCAGTCTTGCCGTTCGCCCAGGCAATAACACAGCCCGTCAGGCGCAATCACAAAAAAGACTTTCCACGCGGTGTCGCTGTGTTGGTCAATGCGGTAATTGGCTGCGGCCTTGGCCAAGCCGTTGGCGTTTAGTTCGGCGAAAGCCGCTTCGACATTGTCTACGGCAAAGAAACAGCCGTCCTGTGTGGGGTCGCCGCCGTTTTCGGCCAGGCCGATTTGAATTTCATCGCGGCCTAAACGGGCTGTTGGGTGTGGCGCGTCGGCGCGCTCAATGACCCGGAAGCCGAACACGGTTTCATAAAACGGCAGCGCCGCCGCTAAGTTGGGCACGGGCAGGTTTAATGCATCGCCTTGATAGCCAAAGGCGGATTTGAAGGTAGCTTTGGTCGCGGTGTTTTGCATCGGGTTTCCTTTTGCAGAGGCGGCGCGCAATTACGTTGCTTCGGCGTATTCGCTTTCTTCCGGCGCGTCGGTGTAACTCTCAAACTCCAGGCGATAGCCATCAGGGTCGCTCACAGACGTAACCCACATGCCATTGCCGACAAAAGGGCGCGTGGCGGCGACGCCGCGCGCTTTGAATGCGCGGTAGAGCGCCAGCGCGTCGGCACAGAAAAAGCAGATTGAAACGCCTACGCCAAGTTTGTCAGTCGGCACGTTGGCGGGATGGGTGTCGTCGCCCTGCCAGAACTCTTGCAACATGATTGCGGCGTCGCCGTGTTGCAGCATGCACCAGCGCAACTTGCCGGCGGGCATCCACTCTTTGGTTTTGGTGAAGCCCAGTCCTGCGACATAAAAACGGACGGACGCTTCGATGTCGTGCACGTGAAAAAACGGCACGGCTTGTTTGACGTTCGAGGTACTCCGCGGTTCAACGTTCATCCTTCGCGCTCCTGAAAGAATATGGTGATGGCAGATTGTAGGGACTCTTCGGGCAAGCGCAACTGGGGGCAAGGCGATTTCGATCACTTCTCCGGCATGTCTTGCCGCACCAGCAACAGCCGTGCTACCTGTTTTGGAAAGATGCGTGTACGATGTGCCGCAAAACCTGTTCACCAAAATTGCAGCTCAACTACCACCTTTCTTCGTGCGCGTGCGGCAATCGGCAGGTAGAAAGATCATGAAGACGAGAATCATCAAAACTGTTTTCCTACTCCTTGCTGGCAGCCTCAGTGGCGCGGCTTTCATCCGCCTGCTTACGTCCGTCTCGGCGCACCGGCAACTAACAACCGGACAAGTGCAATTTGAGCGCGACATCCAGCCGATTCTGACGGCGCACTGTCTGGCGTGTCACGGCGAAAAGAAACAGAGCGGCGGCTTGCGCTTGGACACGCGGGCTTTTGCCTTGCGCGGCGGACAGAGCGGGCCGGTGATCGTGCCAGGCAAGGCGGCGGCCAGCTTGTTGTTCCAACGCATCACGGCAGATGACAGTGAACGGATGCCGCCCACGGGCGAACGGCTCAACACAACGCAAATCGCGTTGATAAAAGCCTGGCTCGCAGCGGGCGCGCCCTGGCCTGAATCCAAAACTTCCGCAACGCCAAACCAAGCGCTGGCGCATTGGGCATGGCAACCGCTCAACAAACCGGCGCTACCGGCAACGGCAGCCAAGCTCAGTAATCCGATTGACGTATTTATCCGCGCGCGTTTGGCCAAAGCCGGACTGAATCCCGCGCCGCAAGCAGACCGCCGCACCTTGATCCGGCGTTTGTCATTCGACCTGCTTGGCTTGCCGCCGACGCCCGAACAGGTGCAACGCTTCGTCAATGACCGCCATCCGCTGGCGTATGAAAAGTTGGTGGATGAACTGTTGCAATCGCCGCGCTATGGCGAACGCTGGGCGCGGCATTGGCTGGATGTAGTGCATTACGGCGACACGCACGGTTACGACAAAGACAAGCCCCGCCCCAATGCCTGGCCCTATCGCGATTACGTGATCCGCGCGTTCAACGAAGACAAGCCTTACGCGCGCTTTGTCGAAGAACAGATCGCGGGCGATGTGCTGTATCCCGGCACGCGCGATGGCATGCAGGCGTTGGGCTTTCTGGCCGCCGGGCCGTGGGATTTCATCGGGCACGCCGAACTGCCCGAATCCAAAACCGATGGCAAGATCGCGCGCCATTTGGATCGCGACGATATGGTGGCCAATACCATCGGCACTTTTAACAGCGTCACGGTGCATTGCGCGCAATGCCACAACCACAAATTCGACCCCGTGCCGCAGGAAGACTATTACGCACTGCAAGCAGTGTTTTCCGCCCTGGATCGCGCTGACAAGAAATATTTCCCTGACCCGGCGCTGACGGCGCGCTTCAATCAATTGGATGGCCGCCAGCGCGATCTGGCCGAACGCAGGCGCGTGATTGAACGCGATGCCGCCAAAGACGCGGGCGAAGCGCTCACCAAACTCGATGCCCAAATTGCTGAAGCGACGAAAAGCAATTCGCCAGCATTGGCGGATTTGAAAGCGCAACGCACGCGGCTGCTTGACGCGGCAATGCAGCCGGAGAAACGCGCCGAACTCGCCAGCATCTTGCCCGAACTAACGCAACTCAATCAGGAACTCAAAACCTTTCCCACGCCCGAAGTCGTCTATGCCGGCACCGTGCATTACGGCACCGGCACCTTCACCGGCACAGGCGCGAGCGGCGGCAAGCCACGCCCGATTTATCTGCTTGCGCGCGGTCAAGTCACCAGCCCAGGCCGTGAAGTCGGCCCCGGCGCGCTCTCGTTGCTGGTGTTTCAACCGGCCCGCTTTACCCTGCCGCCAGATGCGCCTGAAGGCGCGCGGCGGGCGGCGTTGGCGCATTGGCTGACCGACAAACAAAACCCGTTGACCTGGCGCAGCATCGTCAATCGCGTCTGGCAATATCATTTTGGCGCGGGGTTGGTGACGACGCCCAACGATTTTGGCCGCAACGGCGCAACGCCCTCGCATCCCGAATTACTCGACTGGCTCGCCGCCGACTTTCGCGACAGCGGCGGCTCGCTCAAAACGCTGCAGCGCTTGATCGTCACCAGCGCAACATACAAGCAAACCAGCAATCCACAACTGGCCAATCCGCAATCTGCAATCCGCAATCCGCAATCCCAAGATGCCAACAACACGCTGCTCTGGCGGCAGAATCGCCGCAAGCTCGAAGCCGAAGCCGTGCGCGATGCCGTGCTGGCCGTAACCGGCAAGCTCGATCTGACGATGGGCGGGCCGGGCTGGCAGGATTTTGTGATCGAACACCCTGAGCATTCGCCGCATTACGAATATGGGTTGGCTGATCCGAACGATGCGCGAACGTGGCGGCGTTCGATTTACCGCTTCATTGTGCGTTCGCAAACGCAGCCGTGGATGACGGCGCTCGATTGCGCCGACCCTTCGATGCGCGTGGACAAGCGCAACGAGAGCCTCTCGCCGCTGCAAGCGCTGGCCCTGCTCAACAACGGTTTTATGCTGGCACAGGCGCAGCAATTCGCCGCGCGGTTGGAGCGGGAAAAAACCGACGATCTGGCCGGACAAATCGCGCGCGCGCATTGGTTGGCGTTTGGCCGCGCGCCTACTGCCGCTGAGCAAACTAAGTACGTGGCGTTTGCCCAAGCGCATGGCTTGGCGAATTTTTGCCGCGTGTTGTTTAACCTGAATGAATTCGCCTTTGCTGATTGATTATGCGCAACGCTTCAAAATATCTAGCGCAATATCCGGCGCAACCTTCAGGCCCCTTGCCGACCCGCCGCGAATTTCTTTGGCAAGCGGGCGGCGGCCTCGGCGGTCTGGCGCTGGCTGCAATGCTGGGACGCGATGAAGCGCTGGCGCAAAACGGCAAGCTGCATCATCAATCCCAAGAGGCGGCCAAAGCCAAGCGTGTCGTGCATTTTTTTATGGCGGGCGCGGCCAGTCATCTTGATTTATTCGACTTCAAACCCGAACTGCTTAAACGCCACGGCCAGCCCAGCGCTTTTGGCGAAGCGGTCGAGACGTTTCAGGACGGCTTGGGGCCGTGGTTGAAACCGCTGTGGGATTTTAAGCCTTACGGCCAGAGCGGCAAGTTGCTCAGCGAACCTGTCAGCGCGCTCGGCTCGGTCGTGGATGACATCGCCTTCGTGCACAACATGGTCAGCAAGTCCGGCGTCCACAGTACAGCCACGCTGTTACAGGCGACGGGCTTTTTGCTGCCCGGCTTTCCCGGCGCGGGTTGCTGGGTGAGCTATGGCTTGGGATCGCTAAATGACAATCTGCCGACCTTCGTGGTCATGCCCGATCAGCGCGGGTTGGCGTCGAATGGCGTCAAGAATTGGGATGCGGCTTTTTTGCCCGCGCAACACAGCGGCACGGTGATTTATCCCGGCACGGCGGAACCCATCGCTGATTTGTTTCCGCATAAATCCGGCGGTTATATCAACAGCGCCAGCGAAGCCGCGACCCAGCAACTGCTGGCGGAAATCAACCGCCAGCACGCCGCCACACGCGCTGACGATCAACGGTTGGAAGGCCGCATCCGCAGCTACGAACTCGCCGCCAAGATGCAACTCGCCGCGCCCGAAGCCTTGAACCTCAAGGCCGAGCCGGAACACGTGTTGAAGTTGTACGGCTTAGAGCGTGGCCCGCGCGCGTGGCCGAAAGAGATCAACGACGCGGAAGAAACGTTTTACTTCGCGCAAAAATGCCTGGCCGCGCGGCGCTTGCTCGAACGCGGTGTGCGCTTCATTCAGATTTGGAGCGGCAACGACAACGGCTTCCCGCGCCGCAACTGGGACTCGCATGAAGACGTGCGCCGCGATCACGGCCCGCTGGCGACCGGCATGGCGCGCGGTTGCGCGGCCTTCATTCAAGACCTCAAACAACGCGGCCTGTTGGAAGACACGGTCATTTTATGGACGACGGAATTTGGCCGCATGCCCTCGAGCCAGGCGGGCACGGGCCGCGATCACAATCCGTATTGCTTTACGAACTGGCTGTGCGGCGGCGGCATCAAGGGCGGCGTGACCTACGGCGAGAGCGACGAATTCGGTTATAAGCCACGCGACCGCCAGCACCCGACTGAGGTCTATGACATTCACGCCACGCTGTTGCACCTGCTGGGGATTGATCACGAACGCTTGAGCTTTTATCACAACGGCATTCAACGGCGTTTGACGGATGTGCACGGGCGAGTCATCAATCAGATCATCGCCTGATGCTGATAAGCCAATGAGTTTTCTGTGAGGAGGGATTTTGATGTTCGCGCTGTTTACCATCCACCGCCTGATTGCCGCAAAACACCGCGTGTATCTGCTGTGGTGTGCGCTGGTCATGCTGCAACTTTCACTTTCGATACAAGCTGCGACCTTGCCCGCTGGATTTAGCGAAACCCAAGTTGGCGGTGCGGGCGCGAATCTGAGCAATCCGACCGCAATGGCCTTTGCGCCGGATGGGCGGCTGTTCGTCTGCCAGCAAACGGGCAGTTTGCGTGTTATCAAAGCGGGCGCGTTGCTGGCGACGCCGTTTGTGACGCTCACGGTCAATTCATCAGGTGAACGCGGCTTGCTGGGCATCGCCTTTGATCCGAATTTTTCCGTCAATCAATTTGTTTATGTCTATTACACGACGGCCACCGCGCCGCTTCATAATCGCGTGAGCCGCTTCACCGCCAATGGCGACGTAGCCGTTGCGGGCAGCGAAACCGTGCTGCTCGATCTCGACAATTTGAGCAGCGCCACCAATCACAATGGCGGCGCGTTGCATTTTGGGCCGGATGGCAAGCTGTACATCGCCGTGGGCGAGAATGCGACGGCGAGCAATGCGCAATCGCTCGGCAACCTGCTGGGCAAGATGTTGCGCCTGAATGCGGACGGCTCGATTCCCGCTGACAATCCTTTTCTGGCGCAAACGACCGGGCGCAACCAGGCCATCTGGGCGCTGGGCTTGCGCAATCCGTTCACCTTCGGGTTTCAACCTGGTGCCGGGCGCATGTTCATCAACGATGTCGGCCAAAACACCTGGGAAGAGATCAACGACGGGCTGGCGGGGTTGAATTACGGCTGGCCCACCTGCGAGGGAACTTGCAACGTCGTCGGGCTGACCAATCCGATCTATCAATACGCCAATGACGCCAGCACCTGCGCCATCACCGGCGGCACGTTTTATAACCCGGCGACCGCGCTGTTTCCGGCGCAATACGTCGGCAAATACTTTTTCGCGGATTTCTGTGCGGGTTGGATTCACCTGCTCAACCCGGCGAACAACAGCGTGACAGACTTTGCCACGGGCCTGTCATCCCCCGTGGATTTGCAGGTCGGGCCGGATGGCGCGCTGTATTACCTGCAACGCGGCGCGGGCGGACAAGTCTGGCGCGTTGCCTATAGTGCGGTGCAGCCCCCGCCTAGACAGCGTGTTTGCGATTTTGATGGCGATGGCAAAACGGATTTCGCCATCTGGCGCGGCCCTATCGGCAACTGGCAAGTGCTCAACAGCGCGAACGGAATGCTGCAAACAACCCAGTGGGGAACCAGCGCGGCCCCTTACAACGATGTGACGGTGCCGGGCGATTATGATGGCGACGGGAAAACGGATCACGCGATTTGGCGCGGACACGACAACATCTGGTACATCCGTAAAAGCAGCGATGGACAATCACTATTGCAATTCTGGGGCGCCAACTATGCGCCCTATTTCGATGTGCCAACGCCAGGTGATTTTGATGGCGACGGCAAAACGGATTTGGCGGTGTGGCGCTCCAGCACGGGCGTCTGGTACGTCAAGCGCAGCTCGGATGGCGGCAACTTAATCGAGGTTTGGGGGCAACCGGGCGATCTGCCGCTGGCGGCGGATTACGACGGCGATGGCAAGACGGATTTCGCTTACTGGCGGCCTGACAACGGCACCTGGTACATCAAGAACAGCGGCGGCGGCACGCAAACCATTCAATGGGGTGCCGGTTACGCGCCGTATTTCGATACGCCAGTTCCGGCGGATTATGACGGCGACGGCAAGACCGATGTCGCCATCTGGCGCGGGCAGGATTCGATCTGGTACATCCGCAAGAGTTCGGATGGCCAGCCAATTCTGAAAATGTTTGGGGCGAGTTACGCGCCCTACTTCGATGTGCCTGTGCCCGCCGATTACGATGGCGATGGCCAGGCAGACATCGCTGTCTGGCGTCCGCCGACCGGCACCTGGTATGTCTGGCGTAGCACCAACGGCGCATTTCTCATTCAGCCATTGGGGCAGCAAGGCGATACGCCGGTGCCTGCAACCGGGGTGCGGTGAAGAAGTCCAGAGCGGTCTTGGGTAATTTGGTGAGGTCTTGAGCTGGTTTGAAAACATAACTGATGTTACGCAGGCGAAGAATTGCCAGAAAGGTTGACACCCTCTGTGTGCTGAAGGCACAGCGGATTTTAGCCGGTGGTGGAGGCCTCGCCGCAACCACCGGAAGCAGGCGCACACGCCCCGCGCCCCGGATGGGGTGCAGGACAAGCCTCCCCAATCAACAGCCACACCACGGTGTCTAACCTTGCTCCCGTGTCCGCGCGGAAGTTGCAATAGCGTAGCGGGCAAGCTCAGTCCTGCGCCCCATCCGGGGCGCGCGTGGCTGGCGTGCCTGCTTCCGGTGGTTGCGGCGAGGCCTCCACCACCGGCGAATCTCCCGCGCGCCTCCGGCGCAAAGAATTGTCAAATCCGAGCCGAACTTTCTTACTGCGTAACATCAGAACATAAGTAGGCGGCAAAAAGCTCTTTCACAAAACTTTTCACCAAGATGTAACGAAGCACATGAAGGAGATTGAAGAAACAGCAAGGTTGAGCCGCAGCTTTCTGCTTTCTTCTTCCTCTTCTTCGTGCCCTTCATTTCTTGTGGTTGGCAGGCGCGGCTCTCGTCCGTTTGCGAGAACCGCGCGCTTGCTCGCGCGATGTACAGAAAGCCGGAAAATGCTTTCGGGGCTGTCGAAAACCTGCGTGGTCTGCAATGTGACCGCGACACCCATCACCTAAACACCTATGGCAATCAAAGATCAACAAGCACATTGGGAAGCCGAAGCATTTGGGGCTGATTTAATAGACCTGACCCTCGGCGACTTGCTGGATCAGCGCGCGGCGGAGATTCCGCACAAAGAAGCGCTCGTCTATCACTACCCCGAGCTTGGCCTGGAAATGCGGCTGAGTTACAGCCAGTACCGCGACACCGTGAACCAGGTGGCGAGAGGTTTGCTGGCGCTGGGCGTCGCAAAGGGCGATCACGTCGCCGTCTGGGCGCCGAATGTGCCGGAATGGATGCTGCTGCAACTGGCGCTGGCCAAAGTCGGTGCTGTGATCGTGACGGTCAACACCAACTACCGCGCGGCAGAGGTCGAATATGTCTTGCAGCAGGGCGACATCAAACTGCTCTGTTTGACCGAAGAATTGCGCGGCAATCCGTATTTGGAGTCGGTCTATAGCGTCGCGCCTGAGTTAAAAGACCTGGATGATCCGCTGCTTCAAAAATTGCAGGCGGCGCGGCTGCCGAAGCTGGAGCGTGTCGTATTGTTCGGCCAACAGGCGCGGCCCGGTGTGCTGCTGTTTGAACAGTTACTGGCGTTGGCGGATTCGGTTGCGGATGAAGCCTTGGCGGCGCGCCAAGCCAGCGTGCAACCGCACGACGTGGCGATGATGCAATACACCAGCGGCACGACGGGTTTTCCCAAAGGCGTGATGTTGACGCATCACAACCTGGTCAATCAGGCGCGCGTGGCCTGTACGCGCGGCGATTTAAGCACGGCGGAGCGGTATGTGACGGCGATGCCGCTCTTTCACATTGCGGGCAGTTTGGGCGGGACGATTTATTGCCTTTACCTGGGCTGCACGTTGATTCCGCTGATTGCCTTCGATCCGGTCAAGCAGTTGGAACTGTTTCAGCAGGAACGCGGCACCTTCACCTTTGCCGTGCCGACGATGTTGATTGCCATGTTGCAGCATCCGCGTTTTGCCGAATTCGATTTGTCTTCCGTGCGGCAGGTGTTCACCGGTGCGACACCTGTGCCTGTCGTGCTGATGGAGCAAGTCAAAGCTCGCCTCGGCGCGGATTGCTCGATTGTCTTTGGCATGACCGAAACCTGCGGCGCGGTGACGCAATCTTTTCAGACGGACAGCTTTGAATTGAAGGCCGCGACGGTGGGGCTGCCGATTCCGCACACTTCGATCAAGATCGTAGACCCGGCGACGGGCGCGACCGTCGCGTGCGGCGAATCGGGCGAATTGTGGACGCGGGGCTTCTCAAATATGAAGGGCTATTACAATATGCCCGACAAGACGGCGGAGACCTTGGACACGGACGGCTGGCTGCATTCGGGCGATCTGGCGGCGATGCGGCCCGACGGCTACATCAACATCATCGGACGCGTCAAAGACATGATCATTCGCGGCGGCGAAAACATTTACCCTGCCGAGATCGAAGCCTTCCTGATGCGCCATCCCAAAGTCGCTGAAGCCCAACTCGTCGGTCTGCCCGATCAGTTCATGGGCGAAGAAGTCGCCGCCGTGCTCAAACTAAAACCCGGCGAGACGGCGACCGAAGACGAATTGCGCGCGTATTGCAAAGCGAACATCAGCCGCCACAAAGTGCCGAAGTATTTCCGCTTTGTCGCGGCCTATCCGCTGACGATGAGCGGCAAGGTACAAAAGTTCGTCTTGCGCAATCAGTTGATCAAAGAGCTGGGGCTTGAGACTGTAGCCGAGTTAAAGACGGCGTAGCGCCGCGTCATTCAAACTACAAAGGAAACACGATGAAGCTAAACCGCAGAAAATTTCTGAAGCATACTGCCGCGCTGGCGTTGACTGCTGCTGGGACCACGTTGCTGAACGAAACACCGACAGCTAGCGCACAAACCAAGTTGCGCGCCGCCACCTTAACGGGCTACGACGCGACCGGCCTGGCCGAATTGATTCGCCAAAAAAAGATCACCCCACTGGAACTGGTCGAAGATACGCTGCGGCGCATTGAGCACGTCAACCCGCAACTCAATTTGGTGCTGACCAAAAACTTCGACGTGGAAAAAGCACGCGCCCGTGCCAAAGCGTCGTTGGGCGACGGCCCCTTTGCGGGCGTGCCGATTCTGTTGAAGAACATCGTCGAATACAAAGACGCCGACATTGATTTCGGTTCGCGGCTCTACGCGCAAGGCATCGCCAAAAATGGCCGCTTGCATAAGGCGAGTTCGCCGTTCATTCAAGCCGTAGAGCAAGCCGGGTTCATCGTCGTGGGCATCACCAACGCGCCCGAGTTCGGTTTGATCGAAACGACCGAACCAACCCTACACGGCGCGGCGCACAATCCTTGGAATCCGGCCTACACCACAGGCGGTTCCAGCGGCGGTTCGGCGGCCTCAGTCGCGGCGGGCATCGTGCCGCTGGCGCACGCCAATGACGGCGGCGGTTCGATCCGCATTCCAGCCTGTCAGTGCGGCGTGTTCGGTTTGAAGCCGACGCGCAAACGCGAATTGACGCCCTTCACGGTTGGCGGTTTGGCGAATGACGTGGCGGGCATCAACAGCGATCTGTGCGTCAGCCGTTCGGTGCGCGATACGGCGGCTTATTTGAATGTGGTCGAAAACAAGCACAACGACAAATTGCCGCCCGTTGGCATGGTCAGCGGCCCCACCAGCAAGCGGTTGAAGATCGCGCTGGTGCTCGAAAGCATCAACGGCAAGCGGCCCGACCCCGAAGTCGAACTGGCACTACGCGCTTCAGCCAAGCTGTGTGAAGCGCTCAAACACAAGGTCGAAGAGGTCAAGCTGCCGATCAATGGCGCGGAACTCACCGAAGCTTTTCTTGGCTATTGGTCGGCGGGCACGGTTGGCTTAGACCAAGAGATCGAGCAGATGCTGGGCAAAGGCGTCAAACGTGAAGACGTGCTGGAACCTTGGACGATTGGCTTGATGGAATTGGGCCGCAAGCGCGGACTGTTTCAAGCCGTCGGACGCGCCAACAAAGCGTTCACCGAAGCGGCGGCGGCGCTGGAAGGTCTCTTCAAAAACTACGATGTGATTCTCTCGCCGGTCTTGCGCATTCCGCCCTACAAACTGGGTTATCACGATCCGCGCATGAATTTCGACACGCTGCTGGCGCGGGTGCTGGATGAAGTCTCCTATACACCGCTGCACAATGCCTGCGGCACACCCGCAATGTCGGTGCCGCTCGCTTGGACAAAGAGCTGCCTGCCCATCGGCAGCCAATTCGCGGCCTGGCGCGGCGGTGAAGCGACGTTGTTGCAACTGGCCTATGAACTGGAAGCGGCGCGGCCCTGGGCGAAAAAGCGTCCGGCCATCTTTGCGGCTTAGAGCGGTTTGCACTTTGGTGTACGGGAAAAAAGCGCGGCTTGGGACAGTACCGCGCGCGTCGGCAAGCGGCGCATCCAGTCAGGCCCAGCGGCACAACGCGTCGTCTCCGCTTGCTGACGCGCGCGGTACTGTCCCGGCGCAACCATCCCGTATATGCAATTGCAACCCACTCTAAACAGGAGGAACAATGAGGACGATCAGAATTGCGAATGGACAGGGCTTCTGGGGCGACTGGTTGGACGCGCCGATTCAATTGGTCGAGCGCGGCCCCATTGATTACTTGACGCTCGACTATCTGGCCGAGATCACGATGTCCATTCTGCAAAAGCAGAAAGCGCGCGATCCGCAGGCGGGCTACGCGCGCGACTTTCTGTATGTCGTCAGCCGCGTGCTGAAAAAGTGCCTGGACAACAACATCAAGATCATCGCCAACGCGGGCGGCGTCAATCCACAGGCCTGTGTCGCGGGTTTGGCGGGCGTGGTCAACAAACTCGGCCTGACCGGGCAAGTCAAAGTCGGCGTCGTGACCGGCGATGACATCCTGAACAAGCTCGATGACCTGCTTGCGCAAGGCCTTGAGTTGAAAAACATGGAATCGGGCGCGGCGCTCTCAACCATCCGCGACCGCGTCAAAAGCGCCAATGTCTATTTCGGCGCGGCCCCGATTGCCGAAGCCCTAGCGCAAGGCGCGCACATCGTCGTGACCGGGCGTTGCACCGACACGGGCCTGACGCTCGCGCCCTTGATTCACGAATTCGGCTGGTCGCTCGCTGATTGGGACAAAATGGCGGCGGGCACCGTGGCCGGGCACATCATCGAATGCGGCGCGCAAACGACCGGGGGCAACTGCCAAGTGGATTGGCAGACGATCCCCGATTTCTGGGACATCGGCTATCCGATTGTCGAGGCCGAAGCGGATGGTTCTTTCGTCGTCACCAAGCACGCGGGCACGGGCGGGCGCATCACGGTCGCGGGCGTGACCGAACAGTTGATGTACGAGATGGGCGACCCGCACAATTACCTCACGCCGGATGTGATCGCTGATTTCACGACGATTCAATTGGGGCAGGATGGCGAGAACCGCGTGCGCGTGAGCGGCGTACAAGGCAAGGCTGCCACTGATCTATACAAAGTTTCGATTAGTTTTGCCGATGGATTCAAAGCCGCGGGCGGTTTGATTTACGCCTGGCCCGATGCCTACGCAAAAGCCAAAGCGGCGGATGCGATGTTGCGCAAGCGGCTTGATGTACTGGGCTTGAAGTTCGAGGAAATACGCTCGCAATACATCGGTGTCAACGCCACGCACGAAGGCTTGGGCGGCGAGCCAGCGCCCGGCATTGCCGAAGTGATGTTGCGCGTTGGTGTGCGCGGGCCTGAACAAGCGGCGATTCAACGCTTCACGACCGAGCTTGCGCCGCTGGCCTTGGCGGGGCCGCCGACGGTGACGGGCTTTGGCGGCGGGCGTCCGAAGGTGGAAGAAGTCGTGGCGTATTGGCCTGCGTTGCTGCCGAAGACGGCGGTCACGCCACAAGTCGAAATCATTACGGTTTGACGAGGCAACGATGGAACTCAAAAGCATCCTGACAGAGAATGCGCCCGCGCCGGGCGGTCACTATTCGCAAGCGATTGTTCACAACGGCCTCGTTTATGTCGCCGGACAATTGCCCATTAAGCCGGGCAGCACGGAAAAGACCGTTGGCCCGATTGAAGAGCAAGCTGAACAATGCCTGACGAATATGCGTGAAATCCTGCGCGCGGCGGGCAGTGACATGAATCGCTTGTTGAAAGTCACGATTTATATTTCCGACATCGCGCTATGGGGCAAGGTCAATGAAGTTTATACGCGCATGCTGGGCGCACACCGTCCGGCGCGCGCCATCGTGCCGTGCAAAGAATTGCATTACGGCTTTCAGGTCGAGATCGAAGCCATTGCCGCGTTGAACGAATAGCCGGAGGAAACCGCCATGATTCAGGATTTCACTACGCTAACCGTGCCACAGTTGCTGGCGGAAACCGATGTGCTTGCGCGCGATGCGCAGGCCACGTTCGGCCATCTCAATGCCGCCCAACTGAATTGGAAACCCGCGCCTGAGAGTTGGAGCGTGGCGCAGTGTCTGGATCACCTGTTGACGGGTAATCGCGAGATGCTGCCGCCTATGGCCGCCGCCGCGAGTGGGACGCACAAGGCCAGTTTCTGGGAAAGCGTGCCCTGCTGCCGGGCTTGATGGGCAAGTTCATGGTCAAGGCGGTGTCGCCTCTGGCCAAGCAAAAGCTCAAAGCGCCGCCCAAAATCAAGCCGAGTGAGAGCACGCTGGATGCCCTGATCGTGGCGCGCTTCGTTGACCAGCAACGCGAGGTCGCGGAACTCCTCAAGCAACTGGCGGCGGTGGAGGCTGACCGCATCGTGATGACTTCGCCGTTGATGAGTGTGGTGACGTACAGCTTGTTGGACGCCGCACGCCTTACCATTGCGCACGAGCGCAGGCATTTGGCGCAGGCTCAGCGCGTGTTGGAATCCGCCGGGTTCCCGCAATAAACAGCGAGCTTGAAGTTGCGCCAGTTGAGAGCACGTTGCCCTGGCCGACACCGCCGGGTGGACGTGCTCTTTTCTTTGTGCCTAAAGATGGGACAGTACCGCGCGCGTCAGCAAGCGGCTTGTCTCCTGCAAATAGCCGCTTGCTGACGCGCGCGGTACTGTTTAGAGCAATCACTTATGAATTCGACTTTAGAAACCAAGCAGGACGAAGCCACGCCCGGCCTTTGGGCGACGCTGCGCCAGGCCGTTGGCAGCAGCGAACAGGATTTCACTACGGGCAGCATCGGGCGCGCGATCTTTTTGCTGTCGGTGCCGATGGTGTTGGAAATGCTGATGGAATCGCTCTTTGGCATCGTCAACGTCTTTTGGGTCTCGCGGCTGGGCGCGGAAGCCATCGCCATCGTCGGCACGACCGAAGCGCTGTTGGTGCTGGTCTTCGGCATTGCGATGGGTTTGAGCATGGCGACGACGGCGCTGGTGGCGCGGCGCGTGGGCGAAGGCAATCCGCAAGCAGCCGGGCGGGCCGGGGCGCAGGCGATTTTGCTGGGCACGGCGATTTCGCTGGTGCTGGGCGTGATTGCGTTCTTTGGCACGTCGCTGCTCTTTACGACGCTGGGGGCCGCGCCGGAAGTGTTGGCGGGCGGGCGGCGTTACGGGCAAATCATCCTCGGCACGAACGGCATTATCATGCTGCTCTTTCTGAATAACGCCGTCTTTCGCGGCGCGGGCGATGCGGCCTTTGCAATGCGCGCGTTGTGGATCGGCAATGCGATCAATCTGGTGCTCGATCCGTGTTTTATCTTCGGCTGGGGGCCGTTCCCCGAATTGGGCGTGACCGGTTCGGCGGTGGCGACGACCATCGGGCGCGGCACGGCGGTGCTCTATCAACTCTCGCTGTTGTTTCGGCAAAGCGGGCGCGTCCACATCACGCGCGCGGAGTGGCGGCCTGATTTCACGCTGTTGCGCGAGATTGTGCAGATTTCGATTGGCGGCGTTTTTCAATACCTGATCGCCACAGCCAGTTGGATGTGGCTGGTGCGCATCGTCGGCTATTTCGGCGCACCGGCGGTGGCGGCTTATACCGTAGCGATGCGCATCATCGTCGTGACCATCCTGCCGTCGTGGGGCATCGCGAATGCGGCAGCGACATTGGTGGGGCAAAACCTGGGCGCGGGCAAACCGGAGCGCGCGGAAAAGTCGGTCTGGATTGCGGGCTTCGCCAATGCGATTTTCCTGGGTTTGGTGACGATTGTCTTTTTGTTCTTTGCGGAGCCGATGATCCGGTTCTTTACGGTTGATCCGGCGGTCGTGCCGATTGGTGTGGCGAGTCTGAAAATCGTCAGTTATGGCTATGTATTTTACGCCTTCGGGATGGTGATGACGCAATCCTTCAACGGCGCGGGCGACACGCTGACGCCGACGTGGATCAATCTGGCGTGTTATTGGGCGTTCCAGTTGCCGCTGGCTTATGCGCTGTCGTTGTGGGCGCAGTGGGGGGCGAATGGCGCGTTCTGGGCGATCACGATTGCGGAATCTACGCTGGCGGTGGTGGCGGTGTGGGCGTTTCGGAAAGGGAAGTGGAAAGAGGTCAAGGTCTAAATCAACACATCTGAACTTGCAGCAATGGTTGAAATATGCCGCGTGGCGCGCGGGCGTTCAGAGTTCCGCCTTTAGGCGGCTGGCGCGCGAAGCGCGCTATTGACACGCCTGCGGCGCGCCGACCGCCTAAAGGCGGAACTCTAAACACCCGCGCCTGTGGTGTTCAGTACAACCTGAATGTGCCAATGTCAGTTGGACAAGTCGCGCGAACCTGCCTTGTGGTTTGCGCGTATGGCAAACCGAACCCGGATCAATTCACAGTCAAGGAGCACAAATGCATTGTCCAAATTGCGGAACGCAGGCGGCGGCAGCGCAACGCTTCTGCCGCTCATGCGGCTTGGAGTTGCAGGCCATTCAACAGATAGTGGCGCGCCAGTTGTCCGAGTCTAAACCTGCCCGGAACCAAGCCGCACAAAGGGCGCGTTCAGCCTGGCTATTTTTCGGTGGGGCCGCTGTCCTGTTCGGCGGGGCCGGACTGCTGGCAGTGGAGAAAAGGTTCGAACTGGGCGACCTCGCTGGTTTGCTTGGACAATTGATGGTTTTCGGCGGAACTTTGCTGATGTTATATGCAAGACTCGCGCCTATGCTGTTTCCGCGTACAACGTCTCACCATACGTCCCAACCAGTTAGCTTGCCGACGGCAGATACGACTTCCAAACTCGCGCTCAATGCCGGCGTAGAACCGGTGTCGAGCGTGACCGAGCATACGACGCGCACGCTTGAACCAGTGGCCGCCAAATCAGGCGACTTGGCGTGAAGCTCAACTGCTCAAGCGCATCCCCCGCAACAACTCCTGAAAGCGCGGCTCGTTGCGCAACCAATCGAACATTGGCTCGCTCTTGAGCCAAACCATCCAACTGAAGCGCTCTTCAAAAGCCTCTTGCAGATAGCGCAACGTTTGCTCGCGGTCGCGCAAGCCGGCGTTGAGCAAAGCCAGATAAAACGGCGAGACATCGCGGTTGAGCGGGTAGGTTTGCAATTGGTTCAAAATGGCGTGTGCTTCTTCGACCTTGCCCGCGACGGCGTATGCGTGACCGAGCACCGCCTGAATCAACGCGCCACGCCCGCCCGCCAACTCTAGCGCGCGTTGCAACGAAGCAATGGCTTCGTCGTGGCGCGCCAACTGCACATAAGCCGCGCCCAGATAGAAATGCGCCAGCACAAATTGATCGTCGAGTTCGAGCGTGCGCTGGTAGTAGCTGACGGCTTCGTCGTAGCGCCGCGCGTGATAGCAAATCCAGCCCGGATGCAGGTTGTAAATCAGCGTGAATGGTTCGGCTTCAAGCGCGCGCAACTCGGCGGCCAGTGCTTCGTCGTGACGGCCCTGTGCCGAAAGCAGCACCGAACCGTACCAGTGCCAGGCGATGGAATAATGCGGATTGAGTTCGAGCGCGCGTTTGAAGGCCAGTTCCGCCGTTTGCCAATCCCAGTCGAACCAAGCCAGCGAGACGGCCAGCGAGGTGTGCGCTTCGGCCAGGCTTTCGTCTAGTTGCAAGGCTTTGAGCGCGGCGGCTTTGGCTTTGGGCATCATCGCGCGCGGTGGGGCCGCGCCGTAAATGCTGACCAAGCCGTAACAATCGGCCAGCCCGGCATAGGCGAGCGCGTAATCCTGATCCAATTCGATGGCTTGTTGAAAGCTCTCAATGGCTTTGCGCAGGGCCTGGGCGTTGCGTTGCTTCCAGTAATGCCGCCCGCGCAAATAGGCTTGATAGGCTTCGTGATTGTCGGTGTAGCGTCTGACCAGCCGCACGCGCTCTTCGCTGTCGAGACGCAGCCGCAGCTTTTCGCAAATGTCGCGCGCGATCTCTTCTTCCAGCGCAAAGACGTCGGCAAGCTCTCGCTGATATTGCTCGCCCCAGAGTTGCGCCCCGTCTTGCGTATCCACCAATTCGGTTTTGATGACCAGATTGTCGCCGAATTGATAGAGGCGTCCGGCCAGCACGGCGCGCACGCCTAGTTCGCGCCCGATGGCTAGCGGGTCGTCTTGATTTTTCTGATAACGCGCAACGGTGCTCCAGGCCATCACGCGCAAGGGGCCGAGCCGCGCCAGATTGACGATCAGGCTTTCGGCAATGCCTTCGCACAAGTAAGCGGCGTTGGCGTCCTGGCTGTGATTGGCCAGCGGCAGCACGGCCAGCGAATCGAAAGGCTGTGTCGTGCGCCGTTCCGCCGAACGCACGCGCCCCGATTCGCTGAGAAT
The DNA here is from genome assembly GCA_016196035.1 of Acidobacteriota bacterium. Lineage (NCBI taxonomy): Bacteria > Pseudomonadati > Acidobacteriota > Acidobacteriota bacterium. The sequence goes on from JACPYM010000025.1 coordinate 23,039, forward strand.
GCCGCCGGAATCCAGCGAGGGGTCGAGGCTGCCGCTGTTGGCCAGGCGTAACGCGCCGGTCGCGCTGTCAGTCTGCGTCGCCTCGTATTGCAAGCGGCGTTGCAGGCGTTTCAAATCATTGAGCAGGCTCTTGACGGTTTGATAACGCTCGTCGCGCTCTTTGGCCAACGCCTTGCCGACGATCCATTCCAACTCATCGGGCGCTTGTTTGGCGAAGCGTTGCAACGGCGGCGGCTGGCGGTCGAGGATTTCGACGATCATATCGCCGGTGGTTTTGGCCTGAAACGGCGGGCGTCCGGCGACGATTTCATAGAGCACCGCGCCCAGACTGAAGATGTCTGTGCGGTGATCCACTTTCAATCCGCGCGCCTGTTCGGGCGACATATAGGCCAGCGTGCCCAGGATCATGCCGGGATGCGTTTGGGGTTGCGCGCGCAAATCAGCCGTGGCAAACCAATCATCGTGGTGCCAACTGGCGGTCTCGGCGTGCGTCACGCCGGGGTCAAAGACTTCGTGCGTGGATTGCTCGCTGCCGGGGTGTTCCGCCGCCACGGCTTCGGTCAGCTTGGCCAGACCGAAATCCAACACCTTGACGATGCCATCGGGGCGCAACATCAGGTTCTCTGGTTTGATGTCGCGGTGCGTGATGCCCGCGCCGTGTGCCGCCGTGAGCGCGGCGGCGATTTGCATAGCGATCTCCAGCGCCAGCTCATGTTCAAATTGCCCGCTGTGCAAACGTTCGCGCAGGGTTTCGCCTTCGACATATTCCGTGACGATGAAGTGGCGTCCACCCGTTTCCGGCGCAGTGCAGCCAATTTCGTAAATCGTGATGATGTTGGGATGGCTCAGCGAACTGGCGGCGCGGGCTTCCTGTTCAAAGCGGCGCACGCGTTCGGCATCTTGCGTGTAACGTTCGGGCAATAACTTCAGCGCGACGCGGCGGCCCAGGTTGAGGTCTTCGGCCAGATACACCTCACCCATTCCGCCGGAGCCGAGCTTGGAAATAATCCGATAATGCGAGACTTGTTCGAGAGCCACGCCGCTGTACCTTTGGTTGCAAAAGAAGAGTGATGTTGAGATGAAGCAGAATTGCCTGTTTGGGTTGGCTGCCGAGCGCGCTGTCAGCAAACGCCCCGCAGCGAAGCGCATCATACCGCAGTCGCGCGGCAAAGTCTGCTTGGTACTTGTTCAAAGGCTATCCATCAAAGTGGCAAAGTGGCACTACGGCGATTTCAATGGGTCAAAACCGGGAACCAGCTTCAACACAAAGAGGCAAAGCGACAAAGGGACAAAGCTGTGCAAGCCGGAGCGGCGGCTTGCCTTCCGTGTCAGTAGCCCGCGCGTCAGCAAGGGTTGTTCTGCGCCAAGCCAGCCTTTGCTGACACGCGGGCTACTGACACATCCCACCGAACTTCACCACTACCGCCCTTTGAACCTTTGACTCTTTGCCCCTTTGTATTGTGAACAGGCCTGCCTTAACCCACACCGTTTTCCGTTATGCCTGAAAACTAGACAGTTTACGCTAGCGGTGGCGCAAATTTTGAAAGGTTGCCTATTTTCAAACGGCGGCCCGCCGGGTAACATTAGCGCGGCAGCTTGCGTTGCAGTACAGACGCACCCCACAACAAGCTGCCTGCCCATATACAAATCGCGCGCAAGCAGGCTGGTGTCATCCAGCGGGTCGCGTTGCTGTTCAGCGCAGCAATGAGTCAGGCCGTGTTTGCTCGTGTTGATTTGGCAGCGTATGCGTTCACCGGCATCTGCGCCTGCGGTCTGTTGGGTTGCGTGGCGCGCGCCGGGCGGAGTGCGGTTTTCCCTCCCGGCCTATTCGATCACTGTTTTCTATCTCTACAAGTTGTTGCTGCGACGTCAAGCGCGTCGCACGCGGACGCACGCTCGACGGTTGAGCCGTGTGTCCGCCTCAATGTCTAGCCGCGCGGTGCGGCGTTCCACCAAATCCCCCAAGCATTGGGTCTTAACCCTTGAGAGGAACTTCTTATGCCGATTATGCCGAAACTGAACCAGCGCGCCAGCGGACGACGCGGTGCAACGAATGCAACTTCCCCCCTACGCCGGCGCGCACCGTTGCGCACGTCGGTCACGGCAACAGCTTTAGTCGCCTTGTTGGCGCTGAGCGTTTGGGCGCTGCCGTGGTTGAGCGCGGCGGTTTCGGTGACGGGGAGTTACCACGCGGGACTGACGGCGAGCAGGATGACTATTCCGGCAGCGCCCGCCAACATCGTGCTAGTCACCAGTCAAGCTGCGCTGAACGCGAACGACTCGGTGATGTGGAACAGTCTGGGCTCGGACGGAAGTACCGTCCCCACCACGTTCGGCGCAACTTCGACACTCGGCAAGACCATCGGAGGCCAGCTTGCCGGGAGCGGTCTGGTTTGCAATCCAAATAACCCGGGGGCATGCAATAGATACCCATTTGCCAAATTCACGCTTTGGACACGGCCCAACGGGGGCCCCCTGACGCTGACTTTCCCGGCCGTTTCCGGTGTGGGCACATTCCTGGTAAACGATGCACGACCAGGCACGCAGTTCACTGCCAGTTTGGCTGTCTACAATGGCACGACTTTACTGGGTACGGTCACGAGACAAAGCGACACAAATGGCAATCCGATCTATCTCGGCGCAACCGACACGACCGGGGCCAACATCACCTCCGCCGTATACAGCTTGACTGTAGCAGGCCAGATCCAAGGGCCAATAGTGAGTTACACGTACAGTGATTATGACTGCTTTGCGGGAAATATAGATTTCTTCTTCTGTGCAGGCCTGGGCCCGGAGGATCGCACCGTCCCGGAGAATATCCTTGCGTGTCCGCAGACATGCCTCTGCGACCCCGATAATCCCAATGTTCCCAATGGTCCCTATACCAGTACAACCATGCCCCCTTATCCGAATTGGAACACAACAGTTCCAAACTACAGCTACACGCCCGATACCAACCCCAGCAACCTGGCGAACTTTTACATCGCTTCGATGGACTTTGCAGGGCCGAGCACCGCGCCCGAAATCAACGTCAAGGGCAACTCGACAACCATCGCCAGCGGCGACACCACGCCGTCGCTCACCGACGACACTGACTTCGGTTCGACTGCGGTCAGCGGCGGCACGGTGATGAAGACCTTCACCATCGAGAACACCGGCACTGCCGCGCTCAACCTGACGGGCACGCCCAAAGTGAGCTTGAGCGGCACAAACGCGGCGGACTTCACGGTCATGACGCAGCCCACTTCGCCAGTTGCAATGAGTAGCTCAACAACCTTCACCATCGTCTTCGATCCTTCCGCCGTCGGCACGCGCACGGCGACGGTCAGCATTGCCAACGACGACAGCGACGAGAATCCTTACACCTTCGCCATTCAGGGTGGCGGCTGCGACGGCGCGCCCGTCGTGCTGAATACTAACGACAGCGGCGCGGGCAGCTTGCGCCAGGCGATCATTGACGCCTGTCCGGGCGCGACGATCACTTTCGCCTCGCCCTTCTTCGATGTGGCGCGGACGATCACGCTCACCAGCGGGCAGCTTCTGCTGAACAAGAACCTGACCGTTCAAGGAACAGGCGCGAACCTGCTGACCGTTTCGGGCAACAACGCGAGCCGCGTCTTCCAGGTCAACAGCGGCGTGACGGCCAGCCTCAGCGGGCTGACGATCACGGGCGGCAACGGACTCGCCACCGGGCCGAACTCCTTCAGCGGCCAAGGCGGCGGTCTGGACAATGAGGGCACGCTCACGCTGACCAATGTCATCGTCACCGGGAACAGTGTCTCCGATGCTGTAGGCTGCGGCTGCGGCGGTGGCATTTACAGCGGTTTCAGCGCCGGTCTGCTGACCGTAACCAATAGCCAGATCACCAACAACACCACCACCTTAAGCGGCGGCGGCATCAGCGCTGGCAGCCCGCTGACGCTCACCGGCAGCACGGTCGCGAATAACACTAACACCTATGCCAGCAATGGCGGCGTGGGTGGCGGGGTTGAAGCCTATGCCACTACGATCATCACCAACTCGACCATCAGCGGCAATCACGTGGACAATGGCACGGGTGATAATGGGGGCGGCGTCTGGTATTGCTGCGACACGCTGACGATTACCAGCAGCACCATCACGGGCAACACCGCTGCCGGGGCGACCGGGGCGCAGAGCGCCGGTGGCCTCCGTTACGATGGTTGTTGCGGCGGCTCGGCGACGGTGAAGAACACGCTCATCGCGGGCAACATCGGCACGAACGGCGCGGCGGCGGATGTCAGCGGCGCGTTCAGTTCCAGCGGCTACAACCTGATCGGCATCGGCACGGGCAGCACAGGCTTCACCGGCACGGCGGATCAAGTCGGCACGAGCGGTTCGCCGATCAATGCCATGCTTGGGATGCTGCAAAACAACGGCGGGCCGACGCCGACGCACGCGCTGCTGCCTGGCAGCCCGGCGATTGACAAGGGCAACGCCTTCGGCCTGACCACTGACCAACGCGGCCAGCCGCGCCCGAAAGACAATCCGAACATCGCGCCGGCCACGAGCGGCGACAACAGCGACATCGGCGCGTTTGAAGTCCAAAACACGCCGCCGACCATCAGCAGCAACACGATTACGGTCAGGGCGGGCAGCAATGCGGCCAGCTTCACCATCGCCACGGCGGCTGACCCCGATCAAGCGGCCAACACGCTCGGCATCACGATCAACGGCAACCCGACGACGGCCACCTCGAACGGCGTGACAGTCTCCGGCGTGACGATCAACGCCGACGGCAGTGTCACCGCCAATGTCTCGACGACCTGCGCGGCGACGACGGCGACCTTCAATCTGGTGGTGACCGACAATCAGAACGCAACGGGCACGGGCACGCCGACCGTTACGGTGACGCCGAATATGCCGCCGATGCTGAGCTACAACGCGACGACGGTGGTCGCTGCTACGACGCCGACGATCCCGCCGGCCAGCGGCCCCAGCGACAACGGCACCTTCATGGTCGGCAGCGTGAGCGTGGCGCCAAATAACGGCGGGCTGGGCGTGCTGCTCAATCAGAGCAATGGCGTGGTGACCGTCCTCAATGCCTTGTTGATCGGCAATTACACGGTGACGGTGCCGATCACGGACAATTGCGGGGCCACGACCAATGCGCAGCTCTTGGTGACGGTCGTCTGCCCGACGATCACGGCGAATCCGGCGAGTCTGCCGGGGGCCGCGATCAATACGGCGTATGCGCAAACCATCAGCGCCAGTCCGGCGGGCGGCAATTACACCTTCGCGGTGACGAGCGGCCTGTTGCCGGCGGGCTTGACGCTCAACAGCAATGGCAGTTTCAGCGGCGCGCCGACGCAGAGCGGAACCTTCAACTTCCGGATCACGGCCTCGGGCTTTGGCAGTTGTACGGGCTTCCGCGATTACACGTTGGTGGTGACGTGCCCGACCATCACGCTCAGTCCGGCAAGTTTGCCGGGCGGAACGGTGGGGACGGCTTACAGTCAAACGGTCGCGGCCTCGCCAGCGGGGACGTATAGTTACGCTGTGACAAGCGGCGCACTGCCGACCGGCTTGACGCTCAACGCTGCCACTGGGGCCATTACCGGCACGCCCACCACGAACGGCAGTTTCACGTTCACCATTCGCGCCAGCGCGGGTGCGTGCAATGGTTCCAACACCTACACCGTGACGATTGCCTGCCCAACCATCACGTTGGGCGCGCTGGCGAACGGGCAGGCCGGAGTGGCATATTCACAAACGGTGAGTGTCTCGCCGGCGGGCAGTTATACCTTCGCCATCATCACGGGCAATTTGCCGAGCGGCTTGACGCTGAACACGGCGACGGGCGTCATCAGCGGCGTGCCTTCGGTGACGGGCACTTACAGCTTTACCGTCAGGGCGCAAACGGCCAGTGGGTGTAGCGGCACGCAAAGTTACGCTTTGGTGATCACTTGCCCGACGGTTGTGGTCGCGCCCGCTTCGTTGCCGAATGGCACGGTGGGCACGGCCTATAGCCAGAACATCGTGGCGAGTCCGGCGGGTGGCAATTACACGTTCGCCGTGACGAGCGGCGCGCTGCCGGGCGGCTTGTCGCTTAATCCGGCGACAGGCCTGCTGAGCGGGACGCCGACGGCGAACGGCACCTTCAACTTCCGCGTCACGGCCAGCGGGTTTGGCGGCTGCACGGGCTTCCGCGATTACACAGTGGTGATTGGCGGCGGCGGTTGTCCGACGATCACGCTGCCGAGTATTGCCACAACGGGCACGGTCGGGACGCTCTACAACCAGTCGGTCAATGCTTCGCCAGCGGGCAGCTACACCTACACGCTGACGGGCAGTCTGCCGTCGGGCGTGACGTTCTACAACGGAGCGGCGTTGCTGTTTGGCTATCCGGCGGCGGCGGGCAGCCATACCTTCACGATCACCGCGACGCAGGGCGCTTGCACGGGTTCACGAAGCTACACGGTCAACATCGGCATTAGTTTCTTTGCGCCGCTGGATTTCGACGGCGACCGCAAGAGCGACTTGCTGACGCGCCAGGGCAACGCCTGGACGCTCAGGCTGAGCAAGAGCGGCCTCAGCGAAACCTACAACCTGGGCGAAGCCGCAGACCAAGCCGCCTTTGGCGACTACGATGGCGACGGGCGCGTAGACCTGGCCGTCTATTGCCCGGCGGCGGCGCACTGGCTGATACGCCAGAGCAGCACCGGCGTCATCGTCACGCGCCAACTGGCGGACGTGCTGCCAAGCGCCACGCTGGCGCCTGTCGCGGCGGACTTCGACGGCGACGGCCTGACCGATCTGGCGCTCTTTGACGCGGCCACCGCCGAATGGCAGGTCGAACGCAGCCACGACGGCAAACGCCTGACCTGGCAATTCGGCGCGGCGGGCGATCAACCCGTCGCGGCGGATTACGACGGCGACGGCAGGGCCGACTTGGCGGTGTACCAACGCGCCACCGGCACGTGGCTGATTCGACAATCGAGCGACGGCGCGGAACTCGAACGGCAATTCGGCGCGGCCAAAGACCAGCCCTTACCTGGCGATTACGACGGCGACGGCAAAGCCGACCTCGCCGTCTGGCGCGCCTCTGTAGGCCGCTGGTACGTGCTGCGTAGCTCAGACCAACAGGCCGAAGAGACGCTGTGGGGCGCTGGCTACGCGCCCTACAACGACATCGCCGTGCCGGGCGATTACGATGGTGACGGACGCATGGATCGCGCCGTCTTCCGCCAAGCGACGGGCGCCTGGCTGATTCAAGCCAGCAGCGAGCGCCAGCCACAATAACAATTCGGCTGCAAGACGAGCGCCTAGCGCGGTTGCGCTAGGCCCGCAAACAAAGCTGAGAGTGAATCCAGAAGAGGGATGCTCTCAGCTTTTTCTTTTGCGCGCACTTTATTTTCTGGCAGTGATTCAGTCCGCGTTGTTGTTCCGCCTTAGATCGGTTTTCACTTCGGTGTATGGCAAAAAGCCGCGCAGCGGGAC
>JACPYM010000026.1 GCA_016196035.1 Acidobacteriota bacterium
GCTTCGGTCAGCAGGTTCGATTAGTCTCCTTTACGTGGTCAATCGCCACAACGAGATGATTCAACCTCTGACCTATCTACTCCAGCTACTTTCGCAACTGGAGTTTACCGCCGCACCTCTTACTCATCATGCCGTCTCCTATAAAAAATCCGGTGATGACAATGTAGGGGCAGACCTGGGTGTCTGCCCCGGTCGCTTTTGCGGCCTTCGATGCCGTCTGCGGCCACCTGGGCAGACACCCAGGTCTGCCCCTACATTGTCACCGAAAAATTTACAGCAAGAATTGTTTTGTTAAGCTGGGAAACCGGGCTGAAATTACCTGATCTGTAAAACCCTAGTCTGGCCTAGCGGAATCGTCCCCATACGTTGCCACGCTTAACGATTCCGCTAGACCAGAAAGGGTGCGACTTAAGCTCGTAGGACGAACCCGCGAAGTTCGTAACTACCCACAGCGCTTGTGCATCTTCCACGCTATCCCCAGATGCACCGGCTGTCCGTCCAAAAGCCGCACCCATCCGATAAACTTGCAAAGATCTGCCGCGCTTAACCGGCGGCCGAGAAAGCCGGCGCGCCGTCCTGCTCCGGCTGTTTACACCGGCTCAATTGGCGCAGGGTTTCGCTGACCAGTTCCAATTCTTCCGACTTGTCGAAAAAATAATCCGCCCCTGCCGCTAGGCAGCGTTCGCGATATTGCGGGTAAGGAAAACTGGTCAGAATGATAACTTTCAACTTCCCGCCGTCTTGCCGAATCTGTTGCAAGACCTCAATGCCGCTCCCGCCCGGCATCCGTAAATCCAGAATGAGTGCATCGGGCTTGATCACCTGCGCCAGTTGCAGCGCGGTCGCGCCATCGGGCGCCTCGCCTGCTACTTCGACTCCCTCAATCGCCGACAATAACCGCGTCAGCCGCTCGCGCAGCAGCGCCGAATCGTCAGCAATCAACACCTTTAAGCTCATCTTGCACATAACGATTCATTTCCCGGGCGGGTCGCCTTGCACGAGGCTGACTCTCTGCCTGACAGATCAGCCGCACGGCCGTGGGAATCAGGTGGTAGGGGTCCACCGGTTTTTTCAACAGCCACTGCGCGCCTGACCGTAACGCTTTGTTAAATGAAACAGTATTGATCTCTTCGGCAAACAACAGAATCGGCGTTGCCGAATCCAGCAGCCGGAACGCCTGGCACATTTCCAAGCCCGTATCGTCTTGCTGCGCTTCATCGAAGATAAAAAGATCAAACTGTTTTGTCTGTGCTTCACGTACTGCCGTCGCGGGGTCGGCGGCGTAGATGACGTGATAACCAATTGAATGCAATTTGTCGGTCACCAGGCGAATCAACGCCGCTTGGGAGCCGACCAGCAATACCTGCTTAAGGTCGTCTTTCATTTGTGCTTCGTCCACGCTTGCCTCACCGCTGAACCCGCTGCCTGGCAAGCCGCCATGCTGTTTTCGCCAAACGCGCGGCGTCAAACTCAAGCTCCCGGTCAGCTCTCCTATTTGCCTCATCACCAGTTCCGAAAGACGTGGAGAAGAATTCGGATCTGACACGCACAAAATAACAATGTGGCTCATGTTCTACTATCGGACGATGGATGAAAATCTTAGTAGGTGTTTGTCTTATAACCGAATGAGCACTGAGCCATCGGTCGGTGGCAGGCTGGCCGGACAAGCGTCAACAAATTGCCCGCGTAGTCAAGCGTGCATCAAGACGCGGCCAGCAACGCGATAATGCGTTGCGCCGCCCGTGCCGAGGCGTTGGCGTCGCCCAGTTGCTGGCGTAGTGCGGCCAATTCCGCGCGCTGTTGCTGCAAGCCCACCGGGTTACCCAGCAGCGTGACAAGCTCTGCCGCCAGGCGTGGCGCGTTCAACTCGTTTTGCAACAGTTCGAGTGCAATCTGCCGCCCAGCGATGAGATTGGGCATACCGACAAAGGGTACATTGATCAGCGGGTGAAAGAGCCGCCAATTCAAGGCGGAGGCACGATAGACCACGATCAGCGGCGTCCCGATGATGGCTGTTTCCAGCGTTGCCGTGCCGCTGGCGACGACGGCCAGATCGGCGGCGGCGATGGCGTTGTAGGTGTCGTGTTCAAGCAATCGTAATGGCAAGCGCACAACCGCCGCCGCAGGCACTTCAGCGCGCGTCAACGTGCGCGCCAGCGGCAAGACGAATTGAATCCGGGGCTGCGTTTGGTTGAGCAACTGCGCGCTTTCAAGCAACGGCGGCAGGATGTATTTGAGTTCCGAATGACGGCTGCCCGGCAGGAGCGCCACGATGGGCCGGGCCGGGTCGAGTTGGTAACGCGCACAAAATTCCGCTCTGGTCGCCGTCACGCGCACACTGTCGAGCAGCGGATGGCCGACGTAATCCACCTCGACGCCGTGGCGTTGATAGTATTCCTGTTCAAACGGCAGGATGACCAGCATGCGTTCGACATCGCGTTTGATTGCGTGGATGCGGTAACCGCGCCAGGCCCAGATTTGCGGGCTGATGTAATAGACGATGCGCTGGCCGTCGCGTTTGAGCCGCCGCGCCAGCCGCAAATTGAACTCCGGCCAATCAATCAGGATGACCAGATGCGGTTGGCGTGCGCGCGCGGCCTCACGCAAGCGCCGGAAGACGCGCAGAAATTTTGGCAATGCCTTGGCAATTTCGAGCGCGCCCATAATCGCCACCTCGCGCGCATCCACCAGCGTTTCGACACCCACCGCGCGCATCTCGTCGCCGCCCGCGCCAAAGAATTCCCACTGCGCGTCGGGCCGTTCCGCGCGCAAGGCCGCCGCTAGTTTCGCGCCGTGTTTATCGCCCGACGCCTCCCCGGCGACCAGCATGATGCGGATGGCGGATTCTGACTCCCGCCTGTTCATAACTTGCCCCAAAGCATCAGCGCACCTATGAAAATGAAGGCGACTGCCGCAGCTTTGTGCAGGTATTCGGCGTTGATGTAATTGGCCAGCACACTGCCCGCCGCCACGCCCAGCAACGAGACCGCCGTCAGGGCCAATGAAGCGCCGATAAAAACAGCCAGCGGTTTGCGGGTTTGCGCCGCCAGCGTGATCGCCGCCAACTGCGTCTTGTCGCCCAATTCGGCCAGGAAGATCGCGCCGAAGGTTGTCAGAAAAACTTTCCAGTCCATAGGTTTTATCCAGTTGAGCGGAGTCTTCGCGGCGAAAAAAGGATTGGCCACAGAGGCACGGAGTCACAGAGGTAGAACGAGCGTCATCAAAGGTAAGAATTCCTCTCTGTGACTCCGTGCCTCTATGGCCAACCTCAGGTGATTAATAGATTTCTGGCGCACCAACTGGACGTGTGCGCCAGCGACGGTGAATCCACAACCATTGATCGGGATGGCGGCGAATTACGGCTTCCAGCCGCTGCGTATAGCGGGCCGTATTGGCTTGCACATCTTCTTTCTGATTGCCGGTGTTGATGGTTTCGACGGGCGGCTCGAAATGCAGCCGGTGAATCTGCGTCGCTTCGTCCCAGAGCAAATAACCAGGCAAAACAACCGCGCCCGTGCGCAAGGCCAGCGTCGCCACCCCCGCCGTCGTGCAGGCCGGGCTGCCAAAGAAATCGCAAAACACGCCTTCTTCGCGCGAAGCATTCAAGTCAGCCAAAATGCCGACCACGCCGCCCGCTTTGAGCGTTTTCAAAACCTCGCGCACCGAACCACGTTTATCAATGCCGCGATTGCCGAAATGCGCGCGGCGGCGTTCAGCCAGCGCTTCGACGAGCGGATTGTCCACGTTGCGTTTGAGAAAGGACATTGGGTAGCCGTAGACCGAATGCGCATAAACCGACAGCTCCCACGCGCCGATGTGCCCTGTCAGCAGGATCACGCCGCGTCCCTGGGCGACGGCGTCCAGATAGTTTTGCAGCCCTTCGTAAACGACGACTTGTTCGATGTTCGCACTTGTAAGTTTAGGGAATTGGCTGACTTCACCCAGCAGGCGGCCCAGATTGCGAAAGACGCCGCGCTGAATTTGTTGCCGCTCGGTTGCATCGAGACCAGGCAACGCCAAGCGCAGATTCGTTTCGGCGTGGCGGCGCAAATGGGGCAAGACCCGCTGCGCCAGAGCGCCGACCGCCTGGCCAACTTTGAGCGCCAACGCGCGCGGCAAGGCGCCTAACACGTGCAGGATCACCCAGGCGACGGCAAATTCGGTATAGCTGCGCAACCTGCCGCGTTGGGCAATGTGTTCCGCCAAAGTCTGTGGCTGTGGGGGTGTTTGATTGTGCTCGTGAACCGCTTGATACAAAACGGCGCGAAGCTAGCACGCGATGTGAAAGGCTGTCAATTTGCTGAAATTACGTAAGAGTGTGCGCAATTCGGCTGGCCCGTAGGCCTTTCAGCAAAGCATTCTTCATTTTCAATTCTCCATTCTGAGGCAGAGGCAACACTGGCGCAGGAACTCTTTGCCCAAGCATGGAGAATGGCGAATGGCGAATGGCGTTAGCCCAATGCTGACAAGGCTGCTGCATTCCGCACGCTCCTCAATTACGTGAACGGCGTCTTTACAGATAAGCCGCCGTGGCTTGTTGATAGGCGGGCCAGAGCGCGTCGCGGCTGCCGATAGTGACTTGCATGTCGCGCACGAGGCCGTCCTGCAAACCGTAAATCCAGCCGTGAATGAAAAGCTCTTGTCCGCGCGTCCAGGCGTCCTGCACGATCGTGGTTTGGCATACGTTGATGGTCTGTTCAATAACGTTTAACTCACAAAGCCGGGCGAGTCGTTGCTCTTCATCCGCCGTTTTGTGCAACGCCGCTGCGTGCTTTTCGGCAATGTCTTGCAGGTGGCGCAACCAGTTGTCAATCAAGCCGAGCCGCTGTGCCTGTAGCGCGGCCTTGACACCGCCGCAGCCGTAATGGCCGCACACGATAATGTGTTTGACCTGCAAAACCTCGACGGCGTATTGCAACACTGACAGGCAATTGAAATCGGTGTGCGTGACCAGATTGGCGACGTTGCGGTGCACAAACATTTCGCCGGGATCGAGTCCGACCAGTTGAGTCGCGGGGACGCGGCTATCCGAACAGCCGATCCAGAGGTAAGGCGGCGTTTGTTGCTGCGCCAGCTTGGCAAAGAAATCCGGCGTCAGACGGGTCATTTGGTTGGCCCAGTCGCGATTGTTTTGCAATAAGTGTGTCAGGGTTTTCATAGGCTCCGGTTTTCCTTGTGGGGGTGAATTTATTCGTGCCGCGCTCGCACGAGCAGATTCGCCCCCACGAGGAATGGAGTTGCTTCTCTTGATTGACCGGCAGCCAGCGCTAACGCCGCGAGCGCCGCATGGTTCTTTTCAATGACGACCAGATAATGTCCGCCGCCGTATGCGTCAGCGCGCCAAAACACATGCCGACAAAGCCCGCCAGCAGGTATTGCCGGTCGGCACCGCGCCAATAATCGAACACATCGTTGCGCAACAGCAGGTATTGCTGCTGCCACGTCGTTTGCACGCCGTGGATGTAGCTTTGTTGAATGTACAGCACGATGCTGCCGACAAAGGTGAAGACGCCCAGGAAATAAACGATGCGAACGATGGTGCCCAGGATAGGGCCGTGCGAAAACTTGGAGCGGTGTTGCAGCGCGGCCTGATACGGTCGCCACATAAACCGTAGCGGCCCCCAGCGGCGATAGGGGCGGCTATGCAAATCCAGATCGGGGCCGAACATCAGTCCGGCGAAAAGCATGGCGGCGGTGGCAATCAGCGCCAGCAGGGGCGCTTGCCAATACCACTGCGCCGTGATGAAGGTGACGGGGGCGAAAAGATAAGTGATGCGATCGTGCGTGTCCGCGTTTGGCATAGGGTTCGAGCGTGGCAAAACAGTTGCTGGACGGCACACACGCGGCGCAACAGCGGCGCGACGGTGTGCGTGAATTGCGAGCTATTTTGCTTCCCTTGAATAGTCAGATACCACGCGGCTCGTGCGAGTGTCAATTTGTGGAAATAGCAAAAGGCGCACAGAGGAGTTGGCTCCCTGTGCGCCTTTTGGTTACCAGACCGACTTCAGTCTAGGTTTGAGAGCCGCTTCTTTCAGTGCTTCTTCGGTGCCGCGTCTTTGGCGGCCCCAGCGGCTTTGTCCATCATGCCGCCAGCGGCGCTGGCAGCACCCGTCATTGCGCCTTTGGCGGTGTCGGCCATGGCGCCCGCCTTCTTCGCCGTTTCGGCCAGCGAAGTCACGGTTGCGGCCAGATTGCTCAAGGTCTTGTCGGTGCCGGGGGCTTTGATGTCCTTAATCCCCGCGAGGCTGGCGACAACTTTGTCAATGCCCGCTTTGACGGGGGCCGGCGCCGTGGCCGCCGCTTCGGTCAAATGCGTTTTCGTTGAGGTGAGCAAATCCTGCGCGCCCTGATAATTTTTCTCTTTCAATTCGCCGACCGCTTTGGTCAAGCTGTCTTTGGCGCTGGTCAGATGATCAGCGGCAGTCAATTTAGGCGCTTCGGTGGGGGCGGGTGTCGCGGCGGCAGGTGAAGCCGCCGGAGCCGGTGCGGGTTTGGGCGCTTCAGGTTGTGCACAACCTGAAAGCGTGAGCGCTGTGCCGATTAAACCGCTGGCAAAGACGATTGCGAGTGCTTGTTTCATTGAATTCCTCCGAAATTTAGTGAGTTGCGGTTGCAGTGAGCTGCATAACGCAGTGTTATGTCACCCGCTGTGAAACCGTCGAGGCTGCGGCACATATTGATACAGCGTGTGGGGTCAGTGTTGAGGCCGCTTTGGTGGTAAATCAGTGGGCCTGCGGCGCGTTTTTCACGCCGCAGGCCAGTTGGTAAATAATGCTACGTCGCCGAGTTAATCGGATTTCTTTTTCTTGCTGGATTTTCCTTCAGTCGGGGCAGGCGTTGAGTCTGTCGTTTCGTCCGACTTCTTAGACTTTTTCTTGGTGGACATTGCTTCAGCCTGTGCCTGTTGGCTTTCAGCGGGAGCCGCTGTCGGGGCAGCCTTTTTATCGTCTTTTTGGGAGTTCTTCCGGGCTTTCTTTTTCGGCTTTTTCTTGGACATCATCTCGCCGCCTGCCGCCGCTGTGGCGCCGCCCGCAAAGGGAGGATTATGGCCAAAGGCCGCGCCGCACATAAAGGCCGCCAGCACGAGCATCACGATGGTTTTCTTCATAGTTGTCATTCTCCTTCAAGCAAGGTCGTTGAAATGTGGGGTGCCAGGTTTGCTCGGAGGGCCGGCGCTTGCCGCTAAGCTTACCGGGCGTGAATGGTGCAACCAGTATGCCAGCTTGCAAGCCCGGGCTGAAAGGCTGAATTACGGCCTGCGTCTGCCGTGTCGGTAAGGACCAGGATTTTCTTCAGACGTTTTGTGGCGGATTGGCCGTGGCGGTTTTGCGGGTTGGCGCGCAGAAGCGCCACGTTGCGGCCTCAATCTTCAGCGGCGTTTTTCGCGGCATTCCCGGAACTGGTAGTCGGATTGGCGGGGCGGACGGGGCGGCGGAAAAGATTGTCCATCTGTTCCAGGTCTTTATTGCAATCCGTAATGAGCGCCGCCAAATCGGGGACGGCGGTTGTATTGCTGCTGCCCGTGACGATGCGTTCGACCAGCGTGTCGAAATGCGCGGCGGTCTCGCGCCCGTTGCGGCGCGCGGCGATGACTGGGCGTAAATCTTGCCAGGTTTCGCGCAGGGCGTTGACGCGCTCGCGTAAGAGCGCCTCGTTATTCAACTGGCTCCAGAGTTCAACCTCGCGCACCAGAAAGTTGAGCCGCACGATTTCCAGCGGCATGCCGTGTGAACCTAAGCGGGCGCGCAATTCACTGACAATGGCGTAAAGTTGATTGAGCGCAAAGCGCGCATTGCCCGCGTGCTGTTCGTTCAACGCCCGCGCCAATTCCACGCGATAAAGCGCGAGAAAGTCCGGCCAGAGCGGCGAGAGTTCGGCCTGATTCAATTGCGGCGCGGGCAACTGCCGGGTCTTATTCGTAAATTCTGCAAAGCGGGTTTGCGCCGCGGCCCAGTCGCTCGCCAACACCGCGTCGCGCAACTGATCGAGCAGTGCTACGGCCTGGCCCATATCTTCGTACATGCGTTTTTCCGCCGTCGGTTGGCGGCTGGGTGTGGCAGCGGCCACGGCGGCCGGTGCGGCAGCTTGTGTTGGACTTGGGGCGATGGCCGTCATCCCTGGGCGATTGGGTTTCTTGCTGATATAGCTCGAGACGAGCGCGAAGCTACCTAGCGTTAGCCCGGCCAAAACAACCGCCGTGATGGAAGATTTATGCGTCACTCTTATTTACTCTGTTGAACGCTTGACGAGGAACGCTGCGCCAGCGTGCGTTGCGTAACCGATAAAAGACCGTCAAACCAGCAAACCGCATACCAGCCAACTATTGCCCACCGCGCCAAACATGCTTAACATCCGCGCTATGTCCACCGCAATCATTTATTCCGACGACTATTTGCGCCACGATACGGGCGATCACCCCGAACGGCAAGAACGCTACAGCGCCGTGCTCGGCGGGTTGCAGGCCGACGCTGGTTTGTGGTCGGCGTTGCACAAACTCGCGCCGCGCGAGGCGACTCTCGCAGAATTGTTGCGCTGTCACACCGAACAAACGATTGCGCGCGTCGGGCGCGCCTGCGAATTCGGCTACGCCGCGCTGGATGCCGACACGCAGGTTTCGCCCGAATCCGAACGTATCGCGCGGCTGGCGGCGGGCGGCGCCTGTCGCGCCGTGGATGCCGTGCTGACGGGCGAGGCCGCCAATGCCTTTGTCGCCTGCCGTCCGCCGGGGCATCACGCCACAGTGGGCCGTTCAATGGGCTTTTGTCTGTACAACAATGTCGCAGTGGCGGCGCGTTATGCGCAGGACAAATACCCTGAACATGTCAAACGTGTGCTCATCGCCGATTTCGACGTGCATCACGGCAACGGCACACAGGACATTTTTTACGATGACCCCTCGGTTTATTTTTTCAGCCTGCACCAATATCCCTGGTATCCCGGCACCGGCGCGGCCAACGAACGCGGCGCGGCGGAAGGCACGGGGTTCAATCTGAATGTGCCCGTGCACGCGGCCACGCCCGTGGAGGATTATGTGCGGCTGTTTGAAGACGGATTGGCGCAGGTCATGAAGAGCTTCGCGCCCGATCTGGTCGTCGTTTCGGCTGGCTTTGACGCGCATCGCGAAGACCCGCTGGGACAGTTGTTGCTGGAAGACGCGACCTACGCACGGCTGACGCAGCGCTTGAAAGAAGCCGGACAGGGGCGTGTCGTGGCCTGTTTGGAAGGCGGCTACAACCTGCACACGCTGGGCGCGACGGTGCGGGCACATGTGGCGGCGCTGGCGGAATAGCGTCCTGATTGGAAATCGCTTGGGCCAGCGACGGCTTGAGCAACTGCCCTTCTGCCCCGGCAAAGGAAGGATAATTCGAATATGGCTACTTCATCTTCGCACGCAGTCACACAATTGTTATTGGCCTGGGGCCAGGGCGAAGAAGGCGCCTTGGCGCAGTTGGTGCCGCTGGTCGAAACCGAATTGCATCGGCTGGCGGAATTGTATTTGCGGCGCGAGCGGCCCGGCCATACCTTGCAACCCACCGCGCTGGTCAATGAAGCGTTTGTTCGGTTGATTGACGGCGGGGCGGTGCAATGGCAGAACCGCGCGCAATTTTTCGGCATTACCGCCCAAGTGATGCGACGCATTTTGGTGGATCACGCCCGCCGCAGGCAGCAACAAAAACGTGGCGGCGATATGTTGCGCGTTTCGCTCACTCAAGCCGAAAACGCCGTCCAGGAACAGAGTGCCAGCGTCATTGCGCTGGATGACGCGCTGGCCGCATTAGAGGCTTTCGATCCGCGCAAGAGCCGGCTGGTCGAATTAAAATTCTTCGGCGGGTTGAGCGAGGAAGAGATCGCCGAAGTCATGAATCTGTCATTGCGCACCGTGCAACGCGATTGGAATCTGGCGCGCGCCTGGCTCTATCAAGAGCTGGCTAAAAAGTGAGCGCCTCGGCAGCGGCGGTCAACCTTACGAAAAAACTTTCCCAGGGGTGCGTGTAGTGGCTGAAGCCACCGTATGGCGCCGCCGCTGCGTGCGCTGGCTGAGTTGCAAGCACGCGGCGGCAGGTGTGGGGAAGGTTTATTCCACCGTGATGGTGACGGTCTCAGGGACGGCCTGATGGCGCGCCAGGTTTTTTGCGGCCTCGGCGGTCTCGCGTTCGCGGCGCGATTTGGGCGCTTCAAAATAGTTCCCCGTGAAGGCTTGTTTGACGCTGCTCAAAAAATACTGGTCACCGTAGCGGCGAAAATCCAGTTGGGCTTTTTCATTCGGCGTGCTGCGTTGACCCGCATTGGTGATCACCGCCACGCTTTTGGCGGTCTGGTCATTGCGCACGATCAAGACGCCCGCCGCATTGGCGCGGCTCACGGTGTAAGTGCCTGCCGGAAGCCGCTGGCTGCCGATATTGAAGTCGAACGGAATTTTCGCCGTCATCAAATTCGTTCCCAGGGCGGCCACGGCCACGGCGGCCAACACAGCGGTGCAAACCAACGTCAGCATCATGTTCAAAGCGGTTCTTTTCATACTGTCCTCCTTGTGAATCCAACATTCTTTGATTGCCGGGCAGCGTTTTCCACGCTTGTGTTTGCTGTCCGTCTGTCCTCACTGGGTAATGCGCCGAGACCGCCGCAAACCCGCCAAACAGTACAAAACTTTTTTGTGAGCGCTTGGGCGAAAATGGCTAGAACGCGACTGGTGTGCTAGATTCCGCGCGCAAAACCATCGCGCAAGCAGAATCAAAGGGGTAAGCGGACTGGGTTATTCGTCCTGTAACCAGGTCTGCCACGTGTGCGATTTGCCCCTAGGCTTTGTCCCCTATGACCCCTGAACGCTGGCAACGAATCGAACAGCTTTATCACGACGCGCTGGAGTGCCCGGCCAATGAGCGCGCTGCTTGGTTGGTGTCCGTCTGTGGGGACGATGCCGAGGTGCGGCGCGAAGTCGAGTTGCTGCTGGCTGCCAACGATCAGGCCAGCGGGTTTTTGACCGCGCCCGCCCTGCAACTGGCCGCGCAAAGTCTGGCCGCTGACGAAAAGCCAACCAAGCCGCTGGGTGCGGCCATCGGGCAACAACTCAGTCATTACAAAATCCTGGCGCGCATCGGTGCCGGCGGCATGGGCGAAGTTTTTTTGGCGCGCGATGCCAGTCTGGAACGCCGCGTCGCGCTCAAGTTATTGCCGCAGAAATTCACGCAAGACCCCGAACGCCTGCAACGCTTCATCCGCGAAGCCAAAGCCGCCAGCGCGCTCAATCATCCCAACATCATCACGATTTATGAAATTGGCGTGGCCGCTTCTGAACACGGCCAGACCCATTTCATCGCCACCGAATACATCGAGGGCGTGACCTTGCGCGATTGGAAGCCGGACGAAGAAAGCAAACGCCTGCACCGGACGCTCGAACTCGGCTGCCAGATCGCGTCGGCGTTGGACGCGGCGCATCACGCGGGCATCGTGCATCGTGACATCAAACCCGAAAACCTGATGGTGCGGCCCGATGGCCTGGTCAAGGTGCTGGATTTCGGCTTGGCCAAACTGACGGCGACGAGCAATTCCGGCGACAACCAAATTGACACCGACGCCCAGACGACGCCCGCTGAGATGCAAACACTGCCGGGCATGATCCTGGGCACGCTGCGTTACATGTCGCCCGAACAGGCGCGCGGACGGGCGCTGGATGCGCGCACCGACATTTTCAGTTTGGGCGTGGTGCTTTATGAATTGCTGACCGGCAAGCCGCTGTTTGAAGGCGAGACGACCGCCGACGTGATCGCGGCGATCATCCACAAAGAAATGCCGCCCTTGAATGTGTACCTGCCCGACACGCCACCCGAACTGGAACGCATTCTGCGCAAGGCGCTCGCCAAAGACAGCCGCGACCGGTATCAGACCGCGCGCGATGTGCAGATTGACTTGCAGGCGCTCAAGCAGGAATCCGCAATGAGCGCGCGGCTGGCGCGTTCGGGGCAGGCGCAGACCTCCGGTTCAGCAGCCGCGCAAGTTGTGCTGCCAACCACCCCACGGTTCCCCTTCAAGCGGGCCAGGTGGGCTTTACCGGTGGTGGCGTTGCTGGGCGGCGCGCTCTGGTGGTGGTCGGCTGAACGCGGCAGGTCAGTCGAAGCTCCGCCGCCGGCCTCGCTGAAGACGGCGGAGGTCTTTACCTGGCAGAGCGCGATTGGCGAAGTGAACAGTCTGGGTTCGTTCTCGCCGGATGGGAAATGGGTGGCCTTTACTTCGTTCAAAGGCGGAACCAGCAGCGTGTGGGTCAAACAGGCGGCGGCGGGCGGGGCCGAACAAAGCACCAAAGACGAGTTTTACAATCGCAACCCGATCTGGTCACCGAATGGAGAAGAGCTGGCCTACATTTCGATGCGTCCCAATCAGCCGGGGATTTGGCGCAAACCTCCGCTCGGCAATACGCCGACCTTGCTCAAGGCACTGGCGGCGAATGAGATTGGCGTCCAATTACGGACGTGGTCACGCAGCGGCGCAACGCTCTATTACGAGGTGAATCATAATCTTTATGCGCTCGATCTAAGGACGGGGGCGGCCAAACAGTTGACCAATTTCACCGCCGCGCAAGTCGTGCAAAATACGATCAGCATCTCGCCTGACGAATTGCAGATCGCCTATGGCGGCAGGGTTGATCAGGAGGATGCTATTTTCACAATGCCTGTCAGTGGTGGCGCGCCCAAGCGTGTAGCCAAGCTGGCGGCGAGAGCCTCAAAAACGGTTTGGCATCCCGATAACAAGCGCATCTTTTTTAGCGCGAGCAGCGGGGGCGCGTCACAAATCTTCGTGGGTGACCGGGCAGGCCACCAAGCCGTACAGCTCACGTTCGGCGATCAGGACATCCGGGTGTTGGATGTTTCGGCGGATGGCACGAAGGTGCTTTACGGCTCGTCATTGGAAGAGTCGGACCTTTGGGGCGTGCAGGTGGCCAAGGCCGAAGAATTTGCCGTGGCCTCAGAGATCGGCTTTGAAAGCTGGCCTGACGTTTCACCCACTCGGCCCATCGTCGCCTATCAGAGTGTCAGGAATTTCAACCAGGCGAACAATCTTTATCAGAGTTCGATTCTGACCAAATCCCTCAGTTCAGCAGACAGGCCGGTGGTGCTGGCAAAAGAAGCCGTTTGGCCCAAATGGGCGCCCGATGGCAAGCGGCTGGCCTTCAGACGCAGGCAAGGCCGCGAAGATAGCCTTTGGACGATCACTGTCAGCAGTGGTGAAGAGAATCAATTAGTGAAAGGCGCTTTGTCCGGGATCAATGCTACTCCCTTGCCCTACAATCGTATGCAAGCGACTAACTTTGATTGGTCGTCGGATGGCAGCAGGCTGGCGTATAGCAAGGAGACAAATGGGCTGTTCAATCTTTGGGTAGTTGCCGCTGACGGTTCAAGTAATACACAAGTCACGAACCATAGAGAGCCGGGCGTGAATGCCGATAGCCCGTTTTGGTCAGCAGACGGCAAGCGCTTGGCTTATTTGATCGCAACCCCTAAAGCAGTGGCTGGTCTCTGGGTAACCGAAGCCGGAACAAAAAACTCGCGGGCTGTTTTGCCAGAAAACAATTTAGTACGCTTGCTAGGTTGGTCGCAGCAAGACAAGGAATTGGTCTTCGCCAGACGGCCACGGGGCAATGATCACCTTTCTCCCTCAGAAATTAGTTTGCTGCGTATTTCAGTCGCCACGGGCGAACAGAAAGTGATCGCTGTTTTGCCAAATACCTATTTGCATAACATTTATCTCTCCACAGACAAGCAAACGATTGCCTATGTCGCGCGGCAGGATGGGAAAGATAACGTCTGGGTGCTGCCGGTCGTGGGTGGCGTTGCGAAGAAACTGACCAGCAACAACGATCCACAACTCTATCTTTCCAGCTTGGCTTGGTCGCCGGATGGCCGTGCCGTCTTTTTTGGCAAGCAGACCAAGCATAATGTGATTGCGATGCTGACCAACTTTGAATGAGCAACGCCCATTTGTGTTGAGGCAGCTTCTCCAAAAAAAATATTTTCGGATGGCGGTTTTCAGTCACTTTTTGCGCATGGCTTAAATGAAGAGTATGCGTAATTCAGCAGGTTCCGCATCCGGCTCTGTCGGAGCCAAATGTTTATAGAAATCGCGTGGTCATTGTTCCCAAGCTCCGTAGGAGCGGCCTGTACCAGATGTCGCTCCTACGGAGATTGGGAACAATTGCTCGCCAAAACTATAAACAGGCCGCGCCGCTGGCGCTAAAACCGTTGGAAGCATAGGTCGTGAATTACGCATAGGCTCCACCTAAACAAGGGCCAACTGTGTAAAGAGTGGCTTCAGATCAAAACAAGTAGTTTTACACACCCATTGACCAGCATGGAGCAATGCGCAGTTGCAGCGTCTGTGCCGGTCGTGATTGAAGGAGAACACACGATGTCCAAGAAATTTACGCTGGCCAGTCTCACGCTGATTGGTTTGCTGGTGTTGGTCTTTGGTGACGGGTCTTTTGCCGCGCGCCGCCACACCGCCCTTAGCAACACTCTGAAAGCGGGGCCGCAAGCGGTTGCCAGCCAACCGCCAAGCGATGCCGAACTGTTGAAAGCCGTGATGGCGAATATCCGCAAAGGGATGACCGACGCAAAACTAAAGGCCTTCAAGGACGCAGGGTTCAGGTTCGGGATTAGCTGCCAACAGGGAGTGGTTACCTTAAGTGGCAGGGCTCCAGGAAAAGCCAACCGCGCTAAGATTGTTGCTCTCGTCGGAGCGACCAAAGGCGTTAAGCGGGTGATTCGCAAAAACTTTACCGGCCTTATCGGTCACTGTCCGGCAGGCACGATTGATTGTTTTGGTGATGGGTCGGTATGTGCCGCAACTCAGGCGGAGTGTGGCACTGAGTGTTGTATTCCGCCGGGAGAGGGGAATTAGTCTGTCGGCAAAGCGGGTGGCCTGTATTCAGTGAAGGGAGCGTGTTCGCATGTCCCGAATCCGGCTCAGCAGGAGCCAAATGTTTAGCGCACCCGTGTGGTTTATTGTGCTCAAGCTGCGTCGGAGCGGCACGTGTCAAATGCCGCTCCGGCGCGGAGCTTATGAACAGGCGCGCCAAAACTAGCAAGAGGCCCCGCCGCTGGCACTAAAACCGTTGAAATCAAGGGCCGTCAATGATGAAAAAAACTAAGCCGAACCCTTCTTCTGAAAAACAGAATGACAGCAATAAGCAAGCAGAACTGACTGAAGAAGAGGGATTCCAGCGACTGGAACTTGAGGAGCTTAATCAGCCGCCCAAACTGGTTCCGAACGAGGGGGTGCGCGGGGCGGAATTAAGCCAAAAGGTCGAGCAGTTTCGCCAGCAATTGCAGGGGCGATACGACACGGCGATGGCACAGGGCGCGCGCCGCCTCGTCAGCCAAACTGTCAAAGAAACGGTCGTTGATGACATCGTCCGGCGCGGAGCTTCCGGCCAAAGCCGCAGCCAACTCGAACAGCTTCCCATCGGTGAGTTGCATAAATTTTTGCCGCGCTTCGATTGGCGGATCAAGGCAGTCGTGCCAGCGGTGCGCGATCAGGAGAAGTGCGGTTCGTGCTGGGCGCATACGGCGACGGCGGTGTTGGAAAGCAATTTGCGGATTCAACTGGCGAACTTTGCGACGAACAATATGGATTCACGTCCCGACACGTTTTTTGTTTCCTGGGTTGATCTGAATGTGCACAGCACGTTGCATTGCGTGGCGCCGCGCAACTGTAACGGGGGCGGGCGGTATGAAACGGCGTTCAACTATTATTTCAAACGGGGCATTCCGCATAGCGAGGTCAGCCTGAACGGCACACCGCTCGATCAGCCCGCGCCCGCGCAACCTGTCGCTAAAATTCCGGAACGGGATAGGCCCCTGCCCAAAGGACATTGTCAGAACCAGACCACCGACAGAATCAAAATCGTCGGTTGGGATTATGTGAATCAGGCCAAGCCTTTTGCCATTCCGCCCGTTGAAGATTTGAAAAGCGCCTTGCTGGAACACGGCCCGTTGGCGGTGGGCATCAATACGAAGGGGTTGGAAGAGTACGGCGATTTGCGGCTGCTTGAGCAAAGCGAAGAACTCGGCAGGAATGCCGACACGGGTATTAGTTTCAAGCGCGAGCAGATAAGCGGCGGCTTGCTTGTTTGTATTCCCGCCAAACTGGTGCGCAAGCAAGCGGTACCCTCTCTGAACGGCGAGTTCTTCAATCTGAATCTGCCCAAGGGCGGGGATCGCCGTTACCAGTTTTTGCCAGAGGCTGCGGCGATCTTCACGCAAGGCACACATCTTCGTGCCGCTCAAAAAGACCTGGATGTGGCGGAGTTTAATCACATAAACACAGATGTTTTTGGGGGGCCTGGCAAAGATTCTATACGCGAGACTGAAACCTTTATTTTGCATTTCCCCGCCAGCAATGCGGTGAACCTCGAACAGGATTCCGCCACCAGCAAGTTTGCGCTGCGCTTGCCCCAAAACACGGACGCGAAAATGCGCCTGAACGCACGGGGTGAACTGACGCTGGTGATTCCCTGGCAACCGCCGGAAAACCTCACGCCGGTTTTTGAGGCCAGGGCCGATTTGCCGTTCAATCATTACGTTTTGGTGGTTGGCTGGGACGACCGCAAGCAAGCCTGGATCATGCAAAATTCATGGGGCGAAGCTTGGGGATTCCCTTGTGGCTTCTCCAGTGACAGTGCTGGAAAAACGGTTAACGGCGGCTATGCCTACGTCCGCTATGGCACGTTCGGGCAGTTTGCCGCCTGGGTTGAAGCTCCCTTGATTGAGCAGCGGCTGGCCGAGAGACTCAAGCGCGTGCCAGCACGGTGAAGCCGGACTGGTACGCGCTTGGCTTACCCGCTTAACCTTTACAACAGCGGTTGGCAGGCCGCACGCATTCGAGTTGAAGTAGATTGGGGGAACGCCAGACGGCCTGGCCGTTTGTACCTATTTCTGCGCTTCAGGCCGGATGCTCAGTTCCGGCACGTAGCGCACGGTCAGCATTTCCGAATGCGCCACGACGCCAGCGGGCGCCGCCGTCGCCAGATTCAATTCGGCCTTCGCCTTGCTCGAGGCCTGCGCAAACCTGAACCCGTCGGCATAGGAATCGAAGAGCAGCAACGTGCGGTATTCATTGGTGTCGCCGCCCACGGCAACCTTGCCCACCAATACGCCTTTGATACCGGCTTTCTTCGCCGCCGGCAGGTTGCTTTCCTTGACATATTTTTCCCATTCCGCCGCGCGACCAGGCGTCACGGTTGTGCTGATCGCCGACGCCAGTTTGATCGGCTCGTTCGAGGTCGGCGCAATGCCCAAGTCGGGCCGGCCTTGCGCGACGTAGCTATGCCATTCCGCCAGCAGCCGTCCCTGTTTGTTGTTCAGCGCCCGCGCGCCTTCTTCGCCCAACGCCTTGACGAGCGGCGTGGGTTCATCGAGTTGGGCAAAATTCTCCAGCGCCGCCGAGATGATGACCCACTGGCGCACATCGCCCTGGACGACCTGCAACACGGTGTGCTGTTTGACGCCGGCTTTCTTCAAGGCCGGCAGCACTTCGTTTTTGTAGAGGGCTTGCCATTCGGCGCTCACGCCCGGATTCGTTTTGAGCACTTGCACGCGGAAAAACTGCGGCGCGGGCGGCGCGGTTTGCGCGAACGTGAAGGACGCGAGCGCGGCAGCCAGCAGCAGGCTGCATAGCGCGGCGCGCGTGAATTGCGAAGTGGATTGGTGAACGACGTGTGTCATGGTTTTCTCCTTGTCGGTTGTGGTTGATGTGCTGCCGCAGGCGACGCAAGCCAGCGGCAAATTGCGTTAGACCAGTTTGCAATTGAATGTACGGGCAGCGCGGCTAAGACAGTACCGCGCGCGTGAGCAAGCGGGACGTCAACGCTGGCGCAATACGGTCTACCTTGAGTCTCCGCTTGCTCACGCGCGCGGTACTGCCCCGGAGCGCGCTTTTTCCCGTACACTGATCTGCAACCCGATCTAACGCTAGATTCGTCCCAGCTCAGCCAGCGCGCCTGGCTCATTGGCGCGGGGCCGGCAGTGGGGCCTCGCCCGGTTGCCCTTGCGCCTGCACGTGAATGCTTTGATCGGTTGAATAGCGGACGTACCAGCGGCTCTCGCGCAAACGCCAGACGGTGAGGTCGGCTTGCCCATCGCCGTCGTAATCGCCCGTGACCGGCACATCCCAATACGGCGCATAGCCCGCGCCCCAGGGCACGATTTGCGCCGCGCCATCCGCTGAGCGCCGGATGTACCAGTTGCCCTCCGACCCGCGCCAGACGGCGATGTCAGTCTTGCCATCGCCGTCGTAATCGGCGGCCACCGGCGTGTCGCTGCCCAGGCCCCAGGCTTTCACCAGCGGCGTGCCCGTGCGGCTCAGCTTGACGAACCATTCCCCGCTGCCGCGCCGGAAGACAGCCAGGTCGGTGCGGCCATCACCGTCGTAATCGCCGGGCACGGGCACGTCCAGATAAGGCGCGGCAGCCGCGCCCCAGGCTTCGATCTCATACGCGCCGTCGGCGCTGCGCGCGATGTACCAGCGGCCTTCGCCGCCGCGCCAGACGGCCAGATCGGTTCGCCCGTCGCCGTCGTAATCGCCGGGCACGGGCACGTCGGAAGCCATCCCCCAGGCCTTGACCAGAGACTGCCCGCTCGCGCTGAGCCGCGCGTACCACGTGCCGTTGGCGGGGCGAAAGACGGCCACATCGCATTGGCCGTCGCCGTCGTAATCGCCCGGCACGGGCACGTCGCCCGGCGCGCCGAAATCAATGGCTTGCGTCGCGCCGTCGCTGCTGCGCGCGATCAGCCAGCGTCCGTTCTTGTCGTTCCAGGTGAAGAGGTCGCTGCGGCCATCGCCGTCGAAGTCGTTGCGGGCGTCTTGCTCCATCTCGCAACTGTCGTCGTCGCCCTGGTGGATGACGATGCTGCCGCCGCCCAACACAGTCGCGGGGGGGGCGTTGTCGGGCGCATTGAGTTGCGTGTCATAAACCAGCGCGCCACTCGGCTGATTCCAAACCTTGAGGCGGAGCTTGTCTTGCCCGCCGCCACCGGGCTGTTGCCCGTCAATGACAGTCAGCAGGAAACGATAGTCACCGGCGTTGTTGACCTTGCCTGTGCCGCGGTATTGCGCCCGTGCGCCCGCGACCACCAGCCATGCGTAGCTTATGCTCTTGAATTTGAAATTGGCCGCGCCGAAGCTGAATTCGGTCGCCCCCTCTGGAAGGGCGCGCCTCTTTTTGTACTTGGCCGAGAAACTGAATTCGGCTTTGCCGATCAAAGCCGGGTTCGACGTATAAGCGCCCGCCGGTGAATTGATCCAGCCGCCGCCGGTGACAAAGCCGGCGCAGGGGTCGTAAATCACGACTTGCGCCATCAACCCGCCGATGGTAGTGGCCGTGCCTTGCTGGCCGCATTGGTTGCCCACCGTCAGCAGCACCGGATAAACGCCCGGCTGGGTGAAGGTATAACTGGCGCTCACCGTGCCCGCGCCCTCATTCACCACGCCGGGCCGCGTCAGCGCGCCGAAGCTCCAGGTCGCGGTATGCGGCGCGCCGCCGCTATCCGTGAACGCGCCGCTGAAGCTGACCGCCGCGCCCACCGCATAGACCGCTTCGCTGGCGGGCGCGCTCAGGCTCACGACCGGCGCGGCGCACGCGCCGCCGCCGACGGTCAGCACGGCGACGCCGGACGTGACGCTGCCGCACGCGCCGCCGACCATCACGTCGTAATTGCCCGCGTCGCCGTTCGTGACCGCAGCGATGGTATAACTGCTGGCCGTGGCGCCGCTGATGTTGTTGCCGTTCTTGCGCCATTGGTAAGTCAGACTTGCGCCCGTGGCCGTGACCGTGAAGCTCGCGCTCTGGCCCACAGTCCTGGTCAGACTGGCGGGTTGCGTGGTGATCGCCGTTGCCGGATTGACTGTCAACGCGGCAACCGTCGAGGTCGCGCTGCCGCACGCGCCGCTCACGACGACATCGTAATTGGCGGCATCGGCTGCGGTGGCCGCTGCAATCGAATAGCTGCTGCCCGTCGCGCCGCTGATGTTCACGCCGCCCTTGCGCCATTGATACGACAAGCCCGTGCCCGTCGCGGTTACGCTGAACGTCGCGGCGGAACCCGCGCACGCCGTTTGATTGGTTGGCTGCGTCGTGATGGCCGTTACCGCATTGACCGTCAACGATGCCGCCGTTGAAGTCACACTGCCGCACGCGCCCGTGACTAGCACATCGTAGCTCGCGGCTTCCGCCACCGTGATTGCGGCAATCGAGTAACTGCCGCCGTTTGCGCCGCTGATATTCACGCCGCCCTTGCGCCATTGATAGGTCAAGCTTGTGCCCGTGGCGGCGACGTTGAAGGTTGCTGACGCGCCGGTACACGCGGTTTGATTGACGGGCTGCGTCGTGATGGCCGTCGTCGTGTTGACGGTCAATGTTGCGGCGCTCGAAGTCACGCTGCCGCAGGTGCTGTTCACGACCACCTCGTAATTGCCCGCGTCGGCTGCGCTGACAGGGTTGATGGTCAGGCTGGCGGCGTTTGCGCCGCCGATGCTGACGCCGCCTTTGCGCCATTGATAGCTGACCGCGCCCGCGCCGCTGGCCGCGACGCCGAAGGTCGCCGCACCGCCGGGGCAGGCCGTTTGATTGGCCGGTTGCGTGTTGATGGCCGTAGCCTCGCTAAGCGTCAGGCTGGCCGGAGAGGAAGTGACGCTGCCGCACGCGCCGCTGACAATGACGTCATAGCTCGCGGCATCGCCCGCCATCACGGCGGCAATTGTGTAACTGCTGCCGTTCGCACCGCCGATGCTCGCGCCGCCCTTGCGCCACTGATAGCTCAGGTTCGTGCCGGTCGCGTTGACCGCGAACGTGACCGCACCGCCCGGACACGACGCCTGATTGGCGGGCTGTGTGTTGATGGCCGTCGTGGCGTTGATCGTCAATGTGGCCGGGGATGAAGTCAGCGCGCCGCACGCGCCGCTGACGACGACATCGTAGCTCGCCGCATCCGCCGCAGCGGCTGCGGCAATGGTGAAGCTGTTGCCGTTTGCGCCGCCGATGCTTGCGCCGTCCCTGCGCCATTGATAGCTCAGGTTCGTGCCAATCGCCCCCACGCTGAACGTCGCGGACGCGCCCGCGCAGACGGGTTGACTGGCGGGCTGTATGTTGATGGCCGTTGTTGCATTGACGGTCAGCGTGGCCGCGCTGGAAGTCGCTGTACCGCACGCGCCGCTCACCACGACATCGTAGTTGGCGGCATCGGTGGCGTTGTAACTGCTGCCATTCGCGCCGCCAATGTTCGCGCCGTCCTTGCGCCACTGATAGGTCAGGCTCGCGCCCGTTGCCGCAACGCTGAAGGTGGCGGACGTACCCGCACACACTGTTTGACTGGCGGGCTGTGTGTTGATGACTGTCAGCGCGTTGACGGTCAAGGCCGCCGCGCTCGAATTCACCGTGCCGCACGCGCCGCTCACGATGACATCGTAGCTGCCAGCATCCGTCGCCGTGTAGCTGTTGCCGTTTGCGCCGCCGATATTCACGCCATCTTTGCGCCACTGATACGTCAAGGCTGTGCCGCTGGCCGCTACGCTGAAGGTTGCGGCTGTGCCCGCGCAGACGGTTTGACTCGTTGGTTGCATGGCGATGGCGGTTGCCGCGTTGACTGTCAACGTGGCAACCGCCGAGGTCAGGCTGCCGCACGCGCCAGTCACGACGACATCGTAATTGGCGGCATCCGCCGCAGTGGCTGTGGCAATCGTGAAGCTGCTGCCCGTCGCGCCGCTGATGTCCACGCCGTCCTTGCGCCATTGATAGCTCAGGTTCGTGCCGGTCGCGCTCACGGCCAAGCTCGCCGCGGCGCCGTTGCAGACGGTTTGACCGGCGGGTTGCGCGGTGATGGCCGTCACGGCATTGACGCTGAGCGCCGCCGCGCCGGAAGCCGTTGTGCCGCAGCCGTTGCTGACATCCACCGTGTAAGCGCCCGCGTCAGCCGCCTGCGCATTGCTGATGGTCAGCGTCGCGGCGGTCGCGCCAGTAATGGAGCTGCCGTCTTTCTTCCACTGATAGCCGGTCGCGCCGAGGGCCGTGACGCTGAACGTGGCCGTGCCGCCCGCGCACAGCGTTTGGCTGGCGGGTTGCGCGCTGATGACCGGTGCAGTGTTGACGATCAAGGTTGCGGCGTTCGATGTGATCGTGCCACAGGCGTTGACGGCATCCACCGCGTAAGCGCCCGCGTCGCCCGGTTGCGCGTTGTTGATGATGAGCGTGGCGGCGTTTGCGCCGCTGAGGGGCGCGCCGTTCTTGCGCCATTGATAGCCGGTCGCGCCGGTCGCGCTGACGCTGAAGCTGGCCGTGTCGCCGGCGCAGACTGTGGCGGCAACGGGTTGCGCGGTGATCGTCGGCGGATTGTTGACCGTCAACGTGGCCGCTGTTGAAACGACGCTTGCGCCGCAGGCGTTGACCGCGACGAGATCAAAGAGCGCGCCGTTGTCGCCGAGAGTCACGGCCGATGTGGTGTAACTGCTGCTGGTCGCGCCCGCGATATTCGCGCCGTTCTTGCGCCATTGATAGCTGAGCGTGCCGTTGCCGCCGCTGACGGCGGCGGTGAATGTCGCGGGTTGGCCCGGACAGACCGTTTGATTGGCCGGTGGCGTAGCGATGACCGCCGTGCCTTCGCTGTAGTGCGCAAAGAACTGCGCCTGTTGGCCGCCCGCCGTGGTGAAGTTGCCGCCGAGATAAAACTGCCCGCCCGCCGCCGCCAGCGCCGTGCCGAACGCGCTTGAATTGAAACCGCCGCCCAGTCCGCTGCCCACGGCTGACCAGGTATTGTTGACGGCATCCCAGCGCGCCAGTTCGTTGACGCCGGTCAAGCCGCCGGCATTGACGAAATCGCCGGTTGCGTAAATTGAATTCCCGCTCACGGCCAGCGCATTGACATTGTGGCTGGGGATGCCGCTGCCCAAGGCCGACCATGTTGAAGTGCTCTCGTTCCATTTGGCGATGCTGTCGGCTGGCACGCCGCCCGCGCTGGTGAAGAGGCCACCCACGTAAAGCTCGTTGCCGCGCACGGCCAGCGCGCGCACAGTGTTGGACTGCAAACTGGGGCCGATGCCACTGCCCAGCGCCGACCACGCGCTGCCATTCCATTTGGCGATGCCGTTGGCGGTGACGCCGCCCGCCGTGTCGTAACGCCCGCCCAGATAGAGGTTGTTCCCGCTCACCGCCAGCGCAAACACAAAGCTAATGCTGCCGCCGATGCCGCTGCCCAGCGCCGACCAGGCGCTGCCGTCCCATTTGGCAATGCCGCTGGCCGGAAAGAAGGTAGTGCAGGCGGCATTGCTGCAAGCCGTGGTGAAACTGCCGCCGGCATAAACGTCATTGCCGATGATGGCGATGGCATTCACGGTGCCGCCGCCGCTGCTGAGACCGCCCGACAGCGCCACCCAACTTGTCCCATTCCATTTCGCGATGCCTCTGGTCGCCACGCCGCCGACGGTGATGGTGAAATTCCCGCCCGCATAAACGTCGCCGTTGGCGCTCACTGCAATGGAGCGAACCTCAGAGCCAGCGCCGCCCGCGAGGCCGTTGCCGAGCGCCGACCATTGCGTGCCATCCCATTTGACGATGTTGTTGGCGGTCACGCCGCCCGCCACGGCGAATTGGCCGCCGACATAAACATTGTTGCCCTGCACTGTGACCGCCGTGATGTAGGGCGGAATATTGCTGCTGCCGTAGGAAGTGAAGATCGCCTTGCCGCCGCCGCCCAGCGCCGCCCACGCCGCGCCATTCCAACGCGCCAGGTTGCTCACATTCGGCCCGCCCACGCCGCGGAAATCGCCGCCCACATACACGTCGCCGCCCGTGGCCGCCAGCGCATAAACAGCCACGGTTAAGTTCGTCCCGCTGGCCGCCACACCGTTGCCCAGCGCCGCCCAGCTTGTGCCATTCCACTCCGCGATGTTGTTCACGGTGATGCCGCCCGCCGTCACAAACTTGCCGCCAGCCACGAGATTGCCGCCGCGCACCGTCAGCACTTTGACCGAACTGCTTGCGCCACTCGCGCCACTGCCAAGCGTGGCCCACGTGCTCCCGTTCCAGCGCGCCAGCAGATTGGCGCTGACGCCGCCCATCGTCGTGAAAGCGCCGCCCGCAACCAACTCGCCGCCATACCAGGCCAGTGCATTGACGGTGGTGTTCGCGCCCGTGCCCAGCGCTGTCCACGCGCTGCCGTCCCAACGCGCCACGCGATTCACCGTCACGCCGCCCGCCGCCGTGAAATCGCCGCCCGCATAAAGCTCCGTGCCGTTGAGCGCCAGCGCGAAGACCTGGCCCGCAAATGGCGGCGCGGTCAGGCCCGGGCCGAGCGCCGCCCACGTGCTGCCGTTCCAGACCGCGACGTTGTTCACGGTCACGCCGCCCGCCGTGCTGAAGACGCCACCGACATAAACATTGGCGCCGCTGATGGCGATGGCGCCGACGTTCGGATTGAAAGCCGAACTCAGACCTGTGCCCAAAGCCGACCACGCGCTGCCGTTCCATTTCGCCACGCCTTTGATATTCGCGCCGCCCGCCGTCGTGAACGTGCCGCCCGCATAAACATCATTGCCGCTGACAGCCAATGCCAGTACGTCGCTGTTGAGGCCGCTGCCCAGCGCCGACCACACGCTGCCGTTCCATTTGGCGATGCGATTGGCGCTGACAGTGCCGACGAGTGTGAACGTCCCGCCGACATAAACGTCGCCCGTCGCGCTGATGGCTACGGCATTGACCTGGCCGACGGGGCCGGGCGCGTAAAATTGCGTGTCCCAGTTTTCATCGCAAGTGACGGCCGGAGCCAGAAAGCGCGGCGCGCCATTGGCTGCCGTCGCCATACGCCAGCCGCGCGCGTCGAAGCTGCCGCGCAAGTCCGGCGCGCTTTTCAGCGTGCCATCCGCATTGAGCAGGCTCGGATTGAGCGCGCTTGGCGAGGGTGCGGGCGCGCCGGGCCACAGTGACGGCGCGTTCTGTGTCGCCACGGCCTGGCGCGGCGTGAAGCTGAAGAGCACGAAGACGGCGGCGAGCAGCAGCAGGCCGAGCAGCGCGGCGCGTGTGAATGGCGCGGGGGGCTGGCGAAATGCGGGTGTCATGGTTTTCTCCTTGGTGGGGTTGTGATTGAAATTGAAAGTAGTGAAGGTGCGGCGACACGCGGTGAGCCGCCACGCAAATTGATCTTCCTCGCTCCGTAGGAGCGCAATGTTTATAGAATGCGGCGCAAACACAGCCGCTAGCTCGGTAGGAGCGGCATCTGAGACGCGCACATGCCGCTCCTACGAAGCTAACGGACTTTTGCTGTACGGCTTCTATAAACAGGCCGCTCCTACGGAGCTAAAGCTGAAAGCCGCACTGGCAAACACCCGCTCGATCTCAATGCCATTCGCAAGTGGCCATTCATTGCACCTGATCCACCAGCGTCAGCACTTGTGTGCGCACGGTTTTGCGCGTGGCGTTGAGTTGCGTGATGACATCGGCGCCGTTCACGCCCGGCAGGACTTTGCTCAGCAGGTCGGGCGGATTTTGCGTTTCGAGGTGCTCGAATTTGGCAATGAAACTGAGCGTGATTTGCCCGTATTCCCGCTCCGTCCCGCCGGGATACCGCACGCCGAAACGCTGCCAGCCGTTGAGTGTGCCGCGCTTGATACGCTCCTCGTAGAGCGGCTTCAAGTATTTGCCGATCAGCGCGGTGTACTCAGGGCCCTTGCCCGGTTCCACCTTGTGAAAACTGATCTCGGCAAACGGCGCCGGCGGCAACGGTTGCGGATTGAGTCCGACGCTGTCGAGCAGCGTGACCATCTCTGAGCGCACCAGTCGGATCAGTCCCCGCGAACGCGCCAGGAGTTCGGCAGCGGTCGTGTTGGGAAAGACCTTGGTGAAGATCGCCGTTGGATAGGGCGTTTCGACAGCGGCGAACTTGTCGAAGGTGGTGATGGTGAGCCGGTCATATTCGCGGGCGGCGCCGCCGGGGAAGCGCACGTTCCACACCGACCACGATTTGATGATGCCCTGTTTGACGCGCTCGCGCTGGATGGGCACATAGGCCTCCTGTTCCAGCTTGCGATACTCCGGCCCTTTGCCCGGTTCGAGTTTGAAATACTCGAACAAGGCGTATTGGGGCGCGGCGGGTGGCGCTTGCGCCTGCGCGCGTTGCCGCAGACTCGGCGCACAGAGCGCGAGCAGCACGAACAGCGCGAGACAAAACGAACGCAGCGAGCATTGGTGAATTCTGTGTGTCATGGTTTTTCTCCTTGTTGGGTTGTGATTGAAATTGAAGGTGCGTGAAACTGGCGCGCCTGGTTGTGCGCGCCACGGAATCACGAGGTTGTCCACACGCCGCGCTCGCTGATTTCTAGTCGGCGGTCGTGTCGTGACAACCTCAAGACAGCCAGACCAAAGCGAGCGCGACCGCCCCAGGCAGCGCCTGCGCCAAGAGTATTTTTCGATTGCTCGTGAAGCCTCCGAACAGGCCCGCGATGATGACGCAAATCAAAAAGAAGACCTGGATGGCGGTGTCGTGGCTCAGCAGTCCCCAAGCCAGCCCCGCCGCCAGAAAGCCGTTGTACAGCCCTTGATTCGCGGCCAGTGACTTTGAAGCAGTGGCGAACTGCTGTCTGTCTTGCATCTCAAAAATCTGTAGGCCGGGAAACTTGTCCCAGAAAAACATCTCCAGGATCAGGAAGCCGACGTGCAGTGCGCTGACCAGCCAGACGCAGAAATTGGTGATGGTGCTCATTGGTTGCTCCTTTTACTATTGTTTTGAGGTTTACCTGCCGGCCACGCTGGCGCGTGACACACGAAACGTTCCAGGTGCCGCCCGCGTCACTTTGCCTGCGCCGCTGGCTGACCAGCCACGATGCTCAAATCGGGGCGGTAACGCAGCCAGTAATCGGTGTCGCACATCACGACGCCCGCCGCCTGCAACTGCGCGGTGGCCTGCCGGTCAAAGGCCGCGTCGAGATCGGCGAAACGCTCGCCCATGCGCCACGACAGAAAAGTGTTCACCACATCGCCGCCATAACGCAGCTTGGCGAACCATTCCGTCGCCGCCCGGTTTTGCGCCGCGTGCGGCAGCAATTCGCCTTGCACCCATTGCGCGAAAGCGCCGTCGCGTTGGGGCGCGGTCGTCGTGATGCGCAAACGCAGCAGGCGCGGCCAAGCGTGGACAGGCAATGGTTGCGCGCTCAATGCCGGGTGCGTGACGATGACGTAAGCGAGCCGCTCTTCGTAAAGTCGTGTGAAGGGCGGCCACAGGGCCGCCGATCCCGACTCGTTTTCCGGCTGGGTGAATTGCTCTAAGGCGTCCGCCTCCGCCAGCGGTTGCAACGTGATGAGTTCTTTCAGATCGCCCCACGCCGTAGACCAGGCGTACAGGGTTTTCACTCCGTCCCGGCGGCGCGCGGGGGTGAGTTCCTGCCGGATGAAGGCCGCGTAACCGGGCTGCAAATTGCGATACACCACCAGCAGAAAAAACTGCGGTTGTTCGGCGGATGGCGTTTGCGTTTGCGCGGCGGGCAACCACGCGCAGGCGCAGAGCAGCGCCAACCAAAGGAACCCTGACAGCCGTTGTGTAAGCATAGTGTGCTCTCCTGTGAATGATGCGTTCAGAGCGCCGCGCCGCGTCAACGGTCTGCTGAGGCGGCAAATGAGTTTGTGTTCCGGCGCCGCGCGCCGCGTTTGCGGCGGTTACGGATCGCCTTCGCCGCCGCCACCGCCGCCGCCCGGATCAGGCGGTGGAATCACGGTCAGTGTTTCGATGCGCCGCGCCAGCAGGTTGAGCGGCTCCACCACCACGCTGGCAATGGGGCCGATGGCGTTGCCGAATACTTCCACCGCGCCGCCCGCGCTCAGGTTGACCGCCAGGCCCAAGCGGACGCTTTCAAAATGCTGCGGCGGCACGAATTGGTTTCTGGCAAACGTGAACCTCAGCTTGTCTTGCGCCGTTCCCGCCGTCAGCCGGCAAATGACGAAGCCGAAGGAATCCTCTGGCGGCAAGCCTTGCACGAGCAGGCAACTGAAAACGGCGCGCGCTTCGACGAGATAATTACCGGCGGGCAATTCGATGCGAGCGAGCGAGGCCTCGGTACCCTTGGCCGGTAGCTCGGCAAACGCGATCTGGTGCGCGAAGTATTCATTGTCGGCTGCGGTGCCGACTGCTTCACTGGTTGCATAGTTGGTTTGTGTCATAGCGTTTGTCCTCCGGGCGCCGGCGCTGAGGTAGGGCGATTTGGCAAATCGCCCCGCCCTGCACCAGCGCAAATCGAGTTAGGGATTGATCGCCTTGCCGTCTACCTTGCCGTCAATGATGCTCAGGTCGGGACGGAAGCGGATCAGGTAGGCTTCGTCTCGTGCGAGTACGCCCGGCGCAAGCTGGTTGTAAATCTTGCGCGCCTCGGTTTCACCGAGCTTGTTGATGAGTGGATCACCCGCATCCAGTTCAGCCGTGCTCGCCAGCGGTCTGAGCATCAGATAAGTGGTCGTGTCGCCGCCGAAACGCAGCCGAAAGCGCCATTGGCCGAGCATCTCGCTTTGCGACACGCTCTTGATGTAACTCTTCAGGAAGCTTTCGTATTCACCGGCGCGGCCAGGCGCGGCGTGTTGCCAGCGCATAATCGCCAGTTGCGGTTGACCAGTCAGTTTCGGGTTTGTCCAACTCAGGTCGGGTTGCGCCTCGACGGTCAGAATCTCTGTGCCCGTCAGAAACTTGCGCGAGGTCTGATAGTAAAGGGCCGTGGCGGCATCGTTGCCCAACGCCGCGCGGATCGAATCGGGCACCGTGCCGATGGTGGCGTAGCTTTCCATCGGCACAAAGGTGAGGAAGTCAAACCGGTCGCCACGCTCCGAGCGCCAGACGTATTTGGCTTTGAGTCCGCCTTTGAGTTGGAGCGGCAGCGTGGTGTTTTTGGTGAAGTCGCTGAATTCAGCGAATAGCTCCGGCTTGACGTGTTGGATCGTCAGATTGAGCAACTGCTTCTTCTCCGCGCGTTGCGCCGTTGCCAGCCTGGTCAGTGGCGCGAATGAAGATAGCAGCAGGCTTGCCAGCGCGACGACGCCAGCGGCGCAGATCACTTGCGTGATTCGTTTCATTGTCGGTCTCCTTTGTGAAAGTTGGTTGGTGGACGGCGGGAGCGCACACTGTGCGGCTTGCGTTCCCGCGTATGGCCTAAGTGAAGCTCACTTCGCCGCTAGCAGCTTGCCCTCAGCGATGCTCAGTTCCGGGCGATAACGCAGCAGACAGGCTTCATCCGCGACCACCACGCCCGGTGGCAATTGGCTGTAAAGTTTCTGCGCCGCCTCCGCGCCGAGCAGTTCGCGCAAACCTTTCGCATCGTCCAGTTCGGCGAAATTCATCATGGGCCGCAGCATCACGTAGCTGTAACTGTCGCCGCCGAAACGCACGCGGTAACGCCACTGGCCGAGCATGGTGGTTTGCGCGACGAGCTTCAGCCGCGCGGGGATTTCGACGTTGCGGAAGTAATTCTCGTACTCGCGCTCGCGGCCCGGCGCGACCTTGATGAAGCGCAGTACCGCCGCCTTCTGCATCCCCGCTTTGTAATTCGGACTGGTCCAACTCAATTCCGGCAGATGCTCCAGCGTGTAGGCTTCATCGTTGGCCAGCATGCGCCCGTGCTTTTGCCAGAAGGCCGCCGCCGCTTTCGCGTCGAGCACGCGACTGATGCCAGCCGGGTGATCCAGATCGGCAAACTTTTCGATGGGGTGCATGAAGATGCGCCCGCCCATGCCGCCCCGCGTCAGGTTCCAAACATCCATTTGCTGAATGCCGCCCTTGATGCGCAGCGGGTTTGCCTCAGTGCGGACGAAGTTGTCGTAGTCATCGCCCAGGCCGGGTTGTGGGCGACGAATCATCAGGTTGTACAACTGATGTTTCTCCGCGCTGGGCGCGGCGGTTTGTTGCGCCGCGACGGTTTGCGTTGTTGGCGCGGTGGTGGATTGACAGGCCGTCAACGCGCAGGCGCAGGCGGCGAGAATGATGGGGAGTACTCGGTTCATGATTTTTCCTCCTAGCGATTGATTGAGTTAGAATCCGCCCGCTGACCAAACCAGCTCAGTAAACGCCAGTTCAGCAAACGGAGGTTGCCAAATGACAACGTTGGAGCAAGTGATCGAAAGCGCGAAAACCCTGCCGCCCGCCGACCGCCAGCGCTTGCAGCTTTTCCTGCAAGAACAGGCCGCGTGCGACGCCACTGCCGCACAAGCTGACAGCGCCGCGCAGGCCAAAGCCGAACGGTTGCGGCAGGAACTGGACGAGTACCGGCGCGCCAAAGCCTGGATCGCCGCGCATCGCGCCGAATATCTGGGCCAATGGGTCGTGCTCGCGGGTGACCGGCTTATCAGCCACGGCTTTGATGGCCATCAGGTTTGCGATGAAGCCAGAACCGCTGGCATCAAAGTTCCTTTCCTGGTTTGGCTCCATGAAGAACCAGCGGCTTTTATGACGGGGCTTTTGTGATGGCCTATCAACTCAACTTCACCGCCAGACACGCTTACGACACACGGGCGGAGGGCATCACACTTTCGCGCTCCCGCTAAACAGCTTTCACCGCAACTGATTGATCACGTGCGCCCGTGTAATCTTGTCTACCGAAGTTGCCCCAGCCTGCCGCATGATGGTTAGCAACTCACGCCGCAAGATTTCCAGCACCGTCTCGACGCCGGGTTGCCCGAACGCCGCCAACCCCCAGGCGTAAGGGCGGCCGATGCAAACACCGTTCGCGCCGAGCGCCAGCGCCTTGAAAATGTCCGTGCCCCGGCGAAAGCCTCCATCAATCAGCACGGGAATCCTGCCGGCCACGCCCTCTACCACTTCGGGCAGGCTCTCAATCGTCGAGCGATTGCTTTCTTCGCCGCGCCCGCCGTGGTTCGAGACGATGAGGCCATCCACTCCGTGTTCGACCGCGAGTTGAGCGTCTTCGCGCGTGACGATGCCTTTGACGACCAGCTTCATGGTGGTCGTGTCGCGGAGCCGCTTGATGAAGTCCCAGGTCATATTCAGCGGAATCAAGGCAGAGCTTGGTGACCGGTTCAGACCCGCAAACATGGGCCTTTGCGTGCCCACGCTGGTGGGAGTGACCCGGATGTGGCAATCGCTGCATTGGCGTGAGTCCATGCGCCTGAATTTCAACAACGTTTCCCGGTTGGTGCCGCCCTGCGTGTCTACGGTCAGCACGAGCGCCGGGCAGCCCGCCGCTTCGGCGCGTTTGGTCACCGCACGTGTGATGTTCCATTCGTCGGTCGGATAAAGCTGGAACCAGACCGGCGCGCCGCGCGCCTCGTTGACCGCTTCGACCGGCGTGGAGGTCACGGTGGAGAGCACTTGCAAGTGGCCTTTCGCACGCGCGGCTTTCGCCACTGCGATTTCTCCATCGGGATGGAAAGCCTTCTGGCTGCCCATCGGAGCCAACACGATGGGACTGTCCCAGGTGACGCCAAACAAGCGGACGGACATGTTAATCTTCTCCACATCAATCAGCCGGCGGGCGCGAATTTGCAGTCTGGCAAAGCCCTCGCGGTTGGCGCGCAACGTGGCGTCTTCGTCCACGCCAGTCGCCAGATAGCCAAAGTGTGCGGGCGGCAGTTTCTTGCGCGCGACCGCCTCGAACTCCATCACGTTGAGCGCTTGTTCCGGCACGGCAAGCAAAGCTTCGCCTTGCGCAAGGCCCTCAAGCGCGGCGAGCGCAGCGGTGGTTTTCCCGTTGCCAGACAGCAGCTTCTCCATTGGGGTAAACGAAAAGCCGGAGCAAGCCAGCAGCGGACTCGCCGCAAGCAAGCGTAAGAACCTGCGGCGACTGGCCGCTTCCTCGACAAGATTTCGCATCGCTAGTTTTCCTTTCATTGCTCCCACATTCGCGGCCAGCCGTAGCGCAAGTGGGCCGAGGTTGCGCCGCTCCGTCATCCGACCCATTCCGGGAACCAGACGCACTGCTGAAGCCGCACCGTTGCCCGCACTGTTCGTCCTATCCACCGGCGCAACCTCGGCCCACTTGCGCTACGGTTGCCGCGTTCTCGGTGTCGCTCAATTCGCCGCCACCACGACCGGCTTGCCGTCAAAGATGCTGATGTCCGGGCGATAGCGCACCAAGCGCCGCTCCTGGCGCGCGACCGTACCTGCGGGCAGTTTGTCCATGGCGGCTTGCACTTGCGCGCCCTGCGGCGTGGTTTGATCTATCTCCGCTGGCGACGTGAGCAGGCGCAGTTCAAGGTAAGTGCGGGTGATGTCGCCGCCGAAGCGCACCTTGGTGAACCAACGCGCCAACGCACTGCCTTGGCGGTCTGCCGGGATAAATTCGGTTTTGCGCCAGTCTTCATAGGCTTTCGTCTGCCCCGGCGCGATTTCGAGGAAATTCAAAATCGCCCAGTCCGGCTTGCCCTGAAACTTCGCGCTGGTGTGGCTGAGCGCGGGGTCGTAGCGGACGACGTAAGCCAGCCGCTCTTCATAGAAGCGTGCGGCCCTAGCAAACAAAGCGGCGGCGCCGTCACCCAACGCTTTGTTAATTGCGGTAGGTTGTCCGATCTGGGCATACCCCTCCGGCATTGGGTTAATGGCAATGAGTTCGGTCGTATTGCCGTAGACCGTCGCCCAATAGTCGAAGCGTTTCGTGCCGCCCTTAATGCGCGCGGGATTCAACTCATGTTTGAGGAAGCTGGTGAGCTCCGTCATGTTCGCCGGTTTCACGCGGTAAATCTGGATTTGCCAAAGCTCTGTTTTGTCGGCGGGCGGCGCGAAGCTGTTGGGGCTTTGCGCGGCGGCTGGCGGGAACGCTTTGTGCATGAGCGCGGGCGTGGCGAGCGCGAGCAGCAGCGCGAGAATGATGAACAAGCTGCGATAGGGTTTCATGATGCTTTCTCCTTTTGCCGATAGTGACCGGCGGGTCGTTGTCAGTTACAATCCGGCAGACCATGCAACCGGAGGAAAATGTGATGATGACGTATGAACAAGTGCTTGAAACCATTGGTACGTGGCCGCGCGCCGCGCGCCGCCAATTGCGCGAACAGTTGCAGACGCTGGAACAACAGGACGCCGCGCCTGCACCGCCAGTCGAACAACCTGTCAATGGTGTGCACCAAAGCGAGACCGTCGAAGAACAAATCGCGCGCTTCAACAAAGCGCTGAACTGGATTCGTGAACACCGCGCCGAATACCTGGGCCAATGGGTCGTGCTGGTCGGCGACCAACTCATCAGCCACGGGCCTGATGCCGCGGCGGTCTTTGCGCAAGCGAAAGCTGCCGGCATTGAAACGCCGTTCCTCGAACAAATCCGCGCAGAAGAACCGGCTTACTGTGGAGGCTGGTTGTGAGCCACACGCTGACGTTCGCCACGCTTTATGAATACGACTCCCGCCGCGAAGGCATTGAGTTGCCGGTTGTCCTGCGTTCCGGCGCGCGCTCGGTGGCGTTGCGGGCCCCGGTTCCACCTTTTGCATTTTCCGGCGCGACCTCGGCGAGCAACTCGGCTTCGACATCGAACGCGGCCTGCCGCAATGGATCGGCACGGCAACGGGCCGCTTTCTCACCTATGGCCACGAAGCCCTGCTAACGGTGCTCGGCTTGGAAATCGTCGCCACGGTCTATTTCGCCGCCAGCGTAGACATTCCGGTCAACGTGCTGGGCCGCGTCGGCTGGCTCGACCGCGTGCGCCTGGGTTTGGTGGATTACAACTGCCACCTTTATCTGAGCGCGAGCGGCGACCCGGCCTAACCCTTCCTTTACTGCGTTGCGGGAGGCCCGGCTGGTTTGATCGCGGTGAATTGCGAAGCCGCCAGCCGCCATTGCCCGCGCTCTTTCAGCCAGACGCTGGTGCTGCGCCAATCCGCTTCGTAACTGCCCCGGCTGTTATGGGCTTTGACCTTGTAACGGCAGAGCACGATGGCTGTGTCGCCGTGCACATTGGCTTGGCGTTCCACCTGCTGCCAGTCGTCCCAGCCGCTGGTTTCCGATTTCAAACTGTTGACCAGACGCGCGCGGTCACCGACCCCGCCGCCGTCATACACCGTGAAGTAATCGTCGGTGAAGACGCGTTCGATCAGCGCGCCATCGCGTTTGACGAGCGCGGTCAAGACTTCGTCAAGCCGCTTGAGCACGGCTTGCGCGTCTTTGCTCAGCGCGGGTTTGGCGGACGTTTGCGCGAACGCGGGCAGTGCCGCAACGCAGACGAGCAGGGTGATGAACAGGATGCGTTTCATGATTGATCTCCTTGTGAATGGGTTATGGCGCGCGCCGGGTGTACCTGGGTACGCAGCGCTTCCAGCGTGCGGGCTTCAAAGGGGACGCCTTGGTTCCGGCAGGGTTTCCCTCCGGCATGCATTCGTCCGATTGAAAGCCCGCCTGCTGGAAGCGCTGCGTACCCAGGCTGCGCTTACTTCGCGGCCTTCTGCGCTTCGGGCCGGATGCTCAGTTCCGGCACGTAACGATAGACCGCCGATTCCTGCGACAGCACAACACCTGCCAGCTTTGGGGCTGCGCCGCCGCTGCCACCAGATGTACCAGCCTTGACCAGCGATATTCCCCATTTGTCAATGCCCGCGAAGGAATCCAGGAAGAACATGCCGAAGTACTCATTGTTGTCGCCGCCAAGCCCAACCTTGCTCATCAAGAAGCCATTCGACTCGCCCTTGCGCAGCCACGACAGCGTGAAGTTTTTGAAAATGTCTTCGTACTCTTGCGTGCGGAAAGGCGCGATCTTCGTGCGGTAAACGACGGCCAGCTTGGGCTCCGCGTCGCGTTTCAGCGGGATGCACAACTCAGGCCGCAGTTGCACGCTGAAGCGGCGCGTGTCGGCGACGAGTTGGCTCCACTTCGCATTCAAGGCGCGCGCGCCCTCCGCGCCCAGGGCCTTCGTCATCGGATTGGGTTCATCGAGATTCGCCAGCCCGCGTGACGGTTCAACCGAGATGTATTCATAGCCTTCGCCGAAAACGGCGGTGTTCCACACGTTGTGTTCTTTCACGCCGCCTTTCTTGAGCGCGGGCAAGGCTTCGTTGATTTGTAAGTCTCTGAACGCGCCTTCCATGCCGGGTTTCACATGCGTGATGCGCACCCAATAAGACGGCGGCGTGGCGGTGGGTTGCGCGGTGGCGCCTTGCGTGGCGGCGACCGGCACGGGGGTGAATTGGAAGAGCGCGCATACGGCGACGGCCAACAACAGGCCGCCCAGCGTGGCGCGGGTGCATGACAAAGTGGCTTGGGGTTTCATTGTTGCGATCTCCTTGCGGGGGAAAGTTCGTTGAAGGGTTGGCGTCGCTGGCCGCCGCGTCCGTTGGCGCGTGGCACGGCGAGTTGGGTGGTTTCGTGTTGGGACGGGCATAGCAGCCCGCCCAGCACGAGGTTCAGAATCTCTTCGGTCAGCGCGGCGGCGCTCAGGCGGCCATTGGGGTCGTACCAGCGCGCGACCCAGAGCATGGTGCCGAGCAAGCTGAAGGCGGCGACGGTTTCATCCAGCGCGCGCAGCTTTCCTTCGTGTTTCAGTTGCCACAGCGTGTCGCGCAGCAGCTCAACATAGGCGCGTTTGCGTTCGTCAATCCGGCGGCGCTGCGTTTTGTTGAGACCGCCGGTTTCGTCCACGACGATGGTGACGGGGTTGCCGCGCCCAGCGCTTTTGCCAGGGCTGTTTGTGGAGGCCCCGGCGGTGATGAGGGCAACGTGGTTGCGGATGATGCTTTGCAACCGCGTTTCGGCATCGGCGCAGGCGCGCGCGGGCGTGCTGACGTGCTCTTCCAGCCGA
Source organism: Acidobacteriota bacterium (assembly GCA_016196035.1). Lineage (NCBI taxonomy): Bacteria > Pseudomonadati > Acidobacteriota > Acidobacteriota bacterium. The sequence continues at coordinate 35,740 of JACPYM010000026.1, forward strand.
TCAAGCCCGAAGCTCATCACGGCATAGAGCAATTCCTGTTTGCCGCCGGGGAAGAAGTAATACAGCGCGGCTTTGGTGACGCCGACGGCGTCGGCGACGGCGCTCATGGTCGTGGCGTCGTAACCGCGCGCGCAAAACAGCGTGGCTGCCGCGCGGTAAATTTGCGTATGGCGCGTGCCCTCAGCCGCTTTGATTTTTTTACGCAATGTTTTCATGGCGGGCCGCAAGGAACGTCGAGTTAGGGTTTGTCCGCCTTGACCGCTTCCAGCGGCGGTTCGAGTTGGGCGGTCGGGTTGTCGCTCATGGTCAGACTGCGGTTGAAATCGGCTTCGGCCTCAAAGCCTTTGCCCAAGGCTTTGTAAACGGCGCTGCGATTGAAATAGGCCAGGCCGAAGGTGGGCCGCAGTTCGATGGCGCGGTTGTAATCGGCGAGCGCGCCTTGCAGTTGGCCGAGTTTCTTACGTGTCACGCCGCGATTGTTGAAGACGAACGCTAGTGTCGCGTCAAGCGCAATGGCTTGGTCATAATCGGCGAGCGCGCCGCGCAAATCGCCCCGGTCGTGTTTGATGCCCGCGCGATTGTTGAACGCGACGGGCAAGCGCGGTTCGAGCTTGAGCGCCTGGCTGTAATCGGCGAGCGCGCCCTCGACATCGCCTTGCTGCTGCCGCGCGAGGCCGCGATTGTTCCAGGCCAACACGGCGCGCGCGTCGTGTTTGAGGGCTTGATTGAAATGACTGATGGCCGCGTCCCACTCCTCGCGCTTGAGACACAGATTGCCGAGTTTGATGCGGGCCGAGACATAGGCCGGGTTGCGTTGGAGCGCCGCTGCAAAATCGAGCCGCGCGGCGTCCCATTCGGCGCGGTCGTAATGCACGACGCCCCGGTTGTAAAACAGCGGAGCCTCTGCCGGCGTCAGCACACCGATGTTGCTGGGAGCCACCGTGTCGGGCGCAGCGGGCGCGAGGCGCGTCGCCAGTTCGATGGCGCGGTCGAACTCGCGCAAGGCATCGTCCAACTCGCCGTGTTGATAAGCAACCACGCCGCGTTTGAAAAAGTCTGCGGCTGAACGCGGCGTGGCCGTTGGTGACGGCGCGGCTGGGCGGCTGGGCGGCGGTGCGCTTTGGCCGTAAAGCAGCGTGGCTGCGGCGCACGTGACGCTGAGGATAGTGCTGGCAATCGGGAAGAGGCGTTTCATTGGCTTGGCTCCTTCTGAAGTAACTGCTGGTTGAATTGGACTGGCGCAGCAAACGGGTTGGCGCAGCGCGCACTTCGACGCACGACAGCGCTGGTGGCCTTGCTGCACCGCAACGTTTTTTCTGGCTCTATTGGTAAAGGCGTCGAACGCGGCGAAAACTGGACACGCGGGCTAAAAAATCTTTGCGGCCCAGCTTCGCGAACGCGGGCAGGGCCTGTCACCGTGCCCGCTGGGTGTGGCGAAACGCCCTTGACGGACTATTCGGCTGCCAGGAAATGCTGTAACTCCGACGGTTGTTGCAACAGCGTTTCGGTCGCACATGCGAGCGCGCCCGCGCCCGCGCCGGTGATGCCGCCCGTGATGTTGCGGCCCCGGCCCAGACCTGCATAAGCGCCGAAAAGGGCGCCCAGCAACGCTTCTTTTTGCCCTGGGGCGGCCAGCACGATGTCGGCCAGCGCCACGGCCAGCGGGCTGGCGGTCGGGCGTTCTTTGATTTGCTCGGCGGCTTCCAGCACGGCGGCTTCGGCTCCGGCACAAGCCAGCCGCGCCAGTTGGCGCAATTGGTGCTGCTCTTCGTGGCTGAGACCGAGCAGGCTCAACCGCAAGAGCATGTATTTCAGCCCGCGCCGCGCGTCGTCGAGCGCGAGCCGATGGGCATTGGCGTACTGGTTGCCCGCCGCTTGCGCGAGGTCTTGTTCTGCCGGGGAAAAAACGGTTTGATTCATAGCATCCTCCAAACACACTTTCACTGGTACGCCGAATAAAGCGGCGTAGGCTTCGCCGATATGTAAATTGACGGCGCGGCTGTGTGGCTATTCCCACACCCAAACGGACGACAAGCGGTGCGCCTGCGTGTGCGCGGTGTTTACTTCGCCGCCGGAACGCTCCGCGTGGTGTCAAACTCAAAAACACCGTCTTGGGGATTGAACGCACCGAAGCCAGGCCAGGGGGGATTCAAAATAGGATCCAAAGTCGGGGTGTCTTGGGGAATCAGGATGAACACCTTGAAGTTGCCTTTAACCGTGGTTGTTCTTACGTCGGCAACTTTGATGTTGAAGTCCTTCAATTTTTTCGCGACTAGCCCCAGCAACTCCTTTTTTTTCGCCGGGGCGTCCGCCGTTTCATAGCCCAGTATCCGCAGAAATTTCTCTTGCATGTTTTGCTCCTTACTTGAGAAGTGGGGAAGCAATTTGCTGGCCGCCCCACGGAATTTTCAGCGCTGTCTATTTCGCGTCATCGCCTAAAGCGGCGTTTAACTGGAATTTCTCGCTGTCTTTTTTCAGCAACGCCGCGAGTGTGGGCCAGGGTCTGGCATCCAGCGCTTTGGGATCGGTCTTGTGAAAGACAACCAGCACCCTGAGCGTGCCGCCGGAATCGCTAGCCAAGACGTGCGCCTGACTGACTTTTGCCGCTTTCTTGAGATCCGCAATTAGCTTGGGGGTCTCAGTGCGAAGTGTGGTCTGATCCGCAGCGTTCGTAGCCACGTAATCAAAAACTTCAATGTTCACGTCATTGCTCCTGGAAATTTCAGCCGCCACCTTTTTGCCGTCCGGCAACCGGTGTGACTGAGCTGTAAATTTATTTGATGCCGTATTGTCGCGGCTTCAACGCTTGGCATAGAATGCCGCCCCGTTGAGTTCAGCCGTGAGTCCTGCAATGACTCACGTCCTTGGTTTCGCCCTCCATACGGCATCGAGTACGGTTGTTTGTTGTTGCGCAACATAAACGAAGCCTGCTTTGACAGTCTTTAAGGTTTGGAAAAATTCCGGCTAAAGTTCGCTGAAATTTTTCCCGGCCAGGGGAGTGACTCGATGAACACACGCCCGCGCCGGATTTACGAATTCGGGCCTTACCGCCTGGAACTGGCTGAATGCCGGTTGTGGCGCGGCGGCCAGGAACTAAAGCTCAGACCGCGCCTGTTCGATCTGCTGGCCGTGCTGGCACAGCGCGGCGGGCAGATGATCGAAAAGGACGAACTGCTGCAAACCGTCTGGCCCGACAGCGCCGTCGAAGAGAACAATCTGACCGTCAGCATCAACGCGCTGCGCAAAATCCTCGGCGAACACTACATCGAAACCGTCTCGAAACGCGGCTATCGGTTCACCGCGCCGGTCACCGTGCTGGCTGGCGAAACGCCGAACGCTGCGCCGCCGCTTGCTCAAACCGCCGCGCCCGGGCTGCCGACGGCTGAATTGCCGCCGCCGGGTGGGGCGCTGCCGCTGCATTCGCCGTTGTATCTCGCACGCCGCACCGATGCCGAATTCAACACGGCCATCGCGCGGCGCGACAGCATCGTGCTGGTCAAAGGCGCGCGTCAGGTGGGCAAGACTTCGCTGCTTGCGCGCGGCTTGCAAGAGGCGCGGGCGGCAGGCGCGGCGGTGGTGCTGACCGATTTTCAGCACCTCAACGCCGAAGCCTTTGCCACTGTCGAAAAGCTGTTGCTGACGCTGGCCGAATTGATCGCCGACCGGCTTGATCTCGACACGCCGCCGCACGAACACTGGAACAGCTTTCTCAGTCCGAGCAGCAACTTCGAGCGCTATTTGCGGCGGCAGGTGCTGGCGCGGCTCACCACGCCGCTGGTGTGGGCGCTAGACGAAGTGGACAGGCTTTTCAGCTTTGCTTATGCCAGCGAAATTTTCGGGTTGTTCCGTTCCTGGCATAACCTGCGCGCGCTCGAACCTGACGGGCCGTGGCCGCGCTTGACGCTGGCGCTGGCTTACGCGACCGAGGCGCACCTGTTCATTAGCGACCTCAACCAATCCCCCTTCAACGTCGGCACGCGCCTCGTGCTCGAAGATTTCACGTGCGACCAAATCGCCGAACTGAATGAACGCTACGGCGCACCGCTCGGTGATGAGGCCGAAATCGCGCGCTTCTTCGCCTTGTTGGGCGGGCATCCGTATCTGGCGCAGCGCGGCCTGTATGAACTGGCGCAACATGGCCTGGCGTTGACGGCGCTCGAAGCGCAGGCCGACCACGATGAAGGGTTGTTCGGCGATCATTTGCGGCGGCTGCTGGTTTCGCTCGAACGCGACGCGGCCCTGTGCGCGGCCTTGCGCGCCTGGTGGCGGGAACAAACCCCGCTGGCGAACGCGGAGTTTTACCGGCTGCGCAGCGCGGGCGTGCTGGCGGGCGAAGCAGCGACGGAAGCGCGGCCTCGCTGTGAATTGTATGCGCGCTATTTGCAGCCGCGGTTGTTGTGAACGACCGGAGATTGGAGATTGGAGATTGGATTTATGGTTTGATGATCGGGTTTTGGTACTTGGGCGTTGGTGCTTGGGCGTTGATGCTTGGGAATTATCAGCGGCTAGCTCTGTCAATCAATAGGTGACGGACTTTGCCTGATCTCCAATCTCCAATCTCCAATCTCCAATCTCCGATTCAAACTTGATTGGCAGAAGAGACGCGCACCCGGTTGTAACGTTCGCTATCCAGCTTGCAGTATCGGCTTGCACCAATGGACACATTGCAACCCCAATTCGCCCCCGGTTTTTACGTGGTCGGCGGCACGCTGCGCCACGATGCGCCGTCCTATGTCGAGCGGCGCGCCGATCATGAATTGTTCGAGGCGCTGGCGCGCGGCGAATTTTGTTATGTGTTGACGGCGCGCCAGATGGGCAAATCGTCGCTGATGATTCGCACGGCGCGGCGGTTGCGCGCGGCGGGTTGTGGCGTGGCGGTGCTCGATCTGACCGCCGTGGGCCAGAATCTGACGGCGGAGCAGTGGTACGGCGGGTTGCTCTTACAAGTCGGCCAGCGGCTCGAACTGGAAGACGAATTGATCGAGTTCTGGCAAACGCAAACGCTGCTCGGCCCGTTGCAACGCTGGCTGGCGGCGTTGCGCACGGTGGTGTTGCCGCGTTATCCCAGCGCGCGGCTGGTGATTTTCATTGACGAGATTGACGCGGTGCGCAGCCTGCCGTTTTCGACCGATGAGTTTTTTGCCGGGTTGCGCGAATGTTACAACCTGCGCAGCGCAGACGCGGAACTGGAGCGCCTGAGTTTTTGCCTGTTGGGTGTGGCGACGCCAGCCGATTTGATCCGCGACATGCGCATGACGCCTTTCAACATCGGTCGCCGCATCGAATTGCACGATTTCACTGCCGCCGAAGCCGCCCCACTGGCGCAAGGCTTGGATTGTCCTACGCACATTGCCGATGTCTTTCTAGCGCGCATTCATTACTGGACAAACGGCCATCCTTACCTGACGCAACGCCTCTGCCAGGCCGTCGCCGAAGCCAACCTGCAAGCCGCCAACCACACACCGCAATTCGTGGATGAATTGTGCGTCGAGTTGTTTTTCACGCGGCGCGCGCAGGAACGCGATGACAATCTGCTGTTTGTGCGCGAACGCCTGTTGTGCCACGAGGCCGATGTGGCGAGCCTGCTCGACCTCTATGCCAAAGTGCGCAAGGGCCGCCGCGTCGCCGCTGACGAAGCCGCTCCGCTGGTGAGCGCGTTGCGGCTGGCGGGCGTCACGCGCGGCGCGCCGGCGGGGTTGGCGCCAGCAGGATTGATGGAGGCTGGCTTGCAGGTGCGCAATCGCATTTACGCGCGCGTGTTCGATGCGGCCTGGATCGCGGCGAACATGCCGCAGGCCGAATTGCGGCGGCAACGCGCGGCCTATCGGCGCGGTATCGTGCGCACGGCGTTGCTGAGCGGTTTGTTGCTGGCGCTGGTGAGTTGGCTGGCCTTTACCGCCATCGGCCAACGCAACCGCGCCGAGCAGGAAGCCGAAGCGCGGCGGCAATTGCTTTACGATTCGCAACTGCGCTTTGCCTGGCAGGAGTGGGAGACCAACGCCAACACCGACCGCATCGAAGAGTTGTTGAACAGCACGCGCCCGCAACCGGGTGAGAGCGATCTGCGCGGCTTTGAGTGGCAGCAACTCTGGGCGCTCACGCATGGCGAAGTGTGGCGCTGGCAGGAAGCGGATAAAGTCGTCGCCACGGCCTTTGCGCCCGACGGTCGGACGCTGGCCATCGGCACCGCCAGCCGGGCAGGCGCGCGCGGCGAGAATCAATATCTGGTGAAACGCTACGACCTCGACACGCGGCGCGAGTTGCATTCTTTCCGCGCGCCCGCCGGCAATGGTTTTGACTTGATCGTCTTTGCGCCGGGCGCACAGCACGTGGCGACGGACAGCCCTGATAACAACGTCGTTTTGTGGGATGTGCTGACAGGGCAGCCGCTGCAAGTCTTCAAAGGACACACCGACTTGCTGAAAGTCATCGCCTTTGCGCCGGACGGCCGCCAACTGGCGACCGGCGATGCGACCGGCGTCGTGAAGCTGTGGGACACGGCGACGGGCCGCGAACGTTTGACGCCGGGGCAAAACAAAACAGGCCCGCCGCCGCCGCACGACATCACCTGGCTCGCGTTTGCGCCGGATGGCCGTTGGCTGTTGGCCGCCGACGGCACAGCAACCGCGCGCTGGTGGGAAACCGCGACGGGCCGCGCGCTGCCGCCCTTCGTCTTGCCGGATGGCTTTATTCAAAACGCCGTCTTTCTGCCCGACGGCAAACAGTTGTTGACGGGCGATAAAGACAGCGCCTTTCACCTATGGGATGTCACAACGCGGCGGCATTTGCTGCGTTGGAACGGCCACACCGGCTTTATCCAAGCCTTCGCTTTTGCGCCCGCTGGCCGCACGCTGGCGACAGGCAGCTATGACCGCACGGTCAAACTCTGGCCGTTGACCATGCCGCTGAAGCAAGTGCCGCAACCCGTCACGCTGCGCGGCCACGGTTCGGCGGTCTATTGCTTGGCTTGGTCGCCGGATGGCCGCTGGCTGGCGACGGGCAGTTTGGACAACACCGTCAAACTGTGGGACACACACGCGCCGCCCGCATTACGGTTGCCAGCGGAAACAATGGTTTCCTGGCAGGCGACGGCCTTTACCGCCGCGCACGAATTGCTGGCGCTAGGCGTCACCAAAGACAGCCAGGTGAAGCTCTGGAATCTTTCTAAGGAGCAGGCGCCGGGGCAGGCAACCGGACAGGGGGTGGCGCAATTCACCGGGCTGGAACCGGACAAGCAGTTGTTGTGCGCTGTTTTCTCGCCTGATCAAAAGCTGGTGGCGACCGGCGGGATGGACACGCTGGTCAGACTTTGGGACACGGCCAGTGGGAAGCTGCGGCAAACCTTGCGCGGGCACGTTTCGATCGTGAAGGGCCTCGCCTTTTCACCCGATGGGAAATTGCTGGTGTCAGGCGGCGACGACCTGACCCTACGGCTCTGGGAGGTGGCGACAGGGCATGAATTGGGGCAATTCAAAAGTGAAGTGGAGAATGCCTGGCGCGCGGCCTTTGCGCCGGATGGCCGCACCCTGGCCGGGGCCAGTCGCGACGGCAGCGTGAAGCTCTGGGAGGTGGCGACGCAACAACTCTTGCGCGGCTTCAACGGGCATACCGACAAAGTCAAAGCCCTGGCTTTCTCGCCCGACGGCCACTGGCTGGCGACGGGCGGCGATGACGGCGTCATCAAACTGTGGGAAGTCGCCACGGGCCACGCATTGAAAACATTGGGGCGCACCGACAAGCTGCAACGCCTTGCCTTTGCGCCCGACAACAAACGGCTGCTGACGGGCGGGGTGGACGGCACCGTCAAACTCTGGAATGTCACCACGGGACAGGAATTGCTGACGCTGCCCGGCCATCAGGACGAAGTGACGTCGCTCACCTTTGCCAGCGACGGGCTGAGCCTGGCCACCAGCGGCGGCGACGGTACGGTGCGCTTGTGGCGCGCTCGCACGGCCAGCCCCGAATAACGTAGGCCAGACAGTGCGGCGTGACCGCGCCCCGTCCATAACGTAGACCAGCGGCGTGCTTCTAACTGATGTTACGCAGGCGAAGAATTGCAAGAAAGGTTGACACCCTCTGTGTGCCGGAGGCACAGCGGATTTTAGCCGGTGGTGGAGGCCTCGCCGCAACCACCGGAAGCAGGCGCACACGCCCCGCGCCCCGGGAGGGGCGCAGGAC
>JACPYM010000027.1 GCA_016196035.1 Acidobacteriota bacterium
ACGCGACGGTTTGTGGGTGTGGATGAAAATCAACTCCGAGGTAATATTCACTCACGGTTTCTCCTTCAAAGAACGACTCTGACTGGTCAAACTCATTGTAGTTCGACGCGGGAGAAACCGTCTTTATGACATCAGACGGAAGAGATATTGATTAGCCAATTCCGTGTGTTCCGTTATTTCCGGCTGTTCCGTAATCTCAAAAAAGCCGTCAAAAGCTCGGCTGACGACTGGTTGCAGGCTGCTTAACGCGGCCTGCCGCCGCGCCGCGCGCCTTGCCACAGATTCGGCATACCCTTGCGGTTCTGAAAAGCCTCGCGCAGATGTTCGTTGTAGGTCTGCTGCAACGTTGGCAATTCCGCTTCATTCGCGGCGACGACCAGCAAGCTCATGCTGCCCATCTCGTCCAGGGAGCCTTCGCCCCAGGTCACACGCTTCGGCGGATTGCTGGGATTGCGCGGATTGGCGGCGCTGTTGTCATAAGTCACGCGCACATCCAGCCGCGTGCCTTTGGGCAACGCCACGTAGTCTTTGAACTGATATTGATCCTGCCAGGCAAAATCCCAATCGTTGATGCGCAGCATGGTCTTGACCTGCCCGTTCGGCAAGGTCGCGGTCAGTTTCATTTGCTTGCCCAGGTAATGCGCGTGCGCCCCGACGCCAAAGGCTTTCACGTCCACCGGCAAGACGAAAGAATCATCAATCGCGTATTCCTGCGCGCCCGCCGGGATGTCCAGACCTTTGAAGACACCAAAGAGCGGCGGCAGTTGAATGCCCGTGAACGCCTTGGTCGGCGCTTTGTCAGCGAAATAAAGCCCAATCGTCGAAAGCTCTTTTTCGGGTTTGCCCGACGGATGAAAGTGCGTTGAGAGAATCAGGTCAGCGCCTTTCGGCACGAAAAACGCCAAGCCATCCGGTAACACGCGGGCTTGCGCGCCGACGGCCCAACCGCCCAAGCTGCCCGTCGCCGCCCCGCGCGGTTGTGCGCCGCCGCCGCGATTCCCGCCCAACAAGCTTTGCAACGTTCCACGTCCCAAGCCGCCCATCTGCCCGGCATAACCCGGCAGCGGATCGGCTTCATCCTGCTTACGCGCTTCGCCGGTGGCGTCATAAAAGAACAGGCTGTGATGCAAGACCGCCCGCGTGCCCGGACGGAAATCAATGGCCTTGACCCAGCGGTCTTCGGTCAGATTGAGCGGGATGGCGAAGTTGCGATAAATGTCCGGACCATCGGCGGGCACGCTATACGCTTCGCTCATCTTGACGACCAGATCGGGCGTGCCCAATTGCCAGCCGTCCGTGAATTTCGGCAGCGGCGGCAGCTTTTTCGGATCGCCTTCGGGCATACCGGCATTCACCCATTGTTCAAGCGTGGCGATCTGCGCGTCGGTCAAACGGCGTTCGTTTTTGAAGGCGACATCGCCCGGCTCGGCCTTCCACGGCGGCATCGTGCGCGCGTGCGTCACTGCGGCCAGCAACTTGCCGCGCTTTTTGGCGTCGGCGTAATTCAGCAAGGTGAAGGGCGCGGCCTCGCCCGGACGATGGCAGGTCGTGCAGTTGTTGAACAGAATCGGCGCGACGTTTTCGCTAAAGGTGACGGCGCTGCCTTGCACCGCATTTGGCTGGCCCGATAGCAGCAACCCCGCCACGCCGGACAGTAACAACAGACAGAAAAGACGTTTGTTCATAAGCTTCGCTCCCAAGTAGAAATTAAAGCGGTTTGCAATTGCGTTTACGGGAGCGCGTTGTGCCGGGACAGTACCGCGCGCGTCAGCAAGCGGTGCCTGGGCGACTCAGCCAATGGCGTAAGCTTGACGCGCCGCTTGCTCACGCGCGCGGTACTGCCCCGCTGCGCGACTTTTCCCATACACCGATGTGAAAACCGATCTAGTTTTGCGCCGCGATGTAACAACCAAGCGCCTGTGTGCGCGCCACCAGCACCGGCTCGTGTTTTAACAACGCATCGAGCGCCGCGCGCAAATCGTGTTCGGTGACTTGCCGCCGCGCCTTGCCCAACGCCGCGTAAAGATTATCAATGCGTCCGCGATAGACGATGGCTCCGGCCTGGCCGATGACGGCGACTTCGGGCGTCACGGTTGCGCCGGTCGCCTTGACCAACGTGTGTGCGGCGTCGTGAATCGCCACGAAATCAGTCAGCTTGTAGGTTTGCCGATGTGTTTCCAATTCCGCCCGCGTCGCCGCCGCATCGGCGTAGACCAGATAGAAACGAATCCCGCGCGGTTGATAGGTTTGCGCCAGTCGCTGCAATTCCGGCGCGTAGCGATTCGAAATGGGGCAATCCGGCGCTACAAAAACGAGTACGGTGGCTGGCGCGTCAGCCAATTCGAAAGGCGTTTGCGCACGCCCTTGCAGGTCGTTGATGACCAGCGCGGGTTGCGGCACACGTTCGGCTTGGCTGGCAACTGCGACGAATCCGCAGCAAGCCGCAACCACCCAAATGAAAATCCCGAATTTTGCTCTTCGCTTTGCCATTCGATCTCTTCAACACTTCGCTTGCATTACATCAGACGCTGGCGGCCCTAGCAAAGACGGTCAAACTTTGTCAGGCGCGCGCAAAGTTTTGTCAACGACTTGGCTTTGCAGAAATCGCGAAGTCCGCTCTACACTAACCGCCCCAAACCCTGTGGCGGAGAGAACACCAATGAAAACGTTTGCCTTGCTAATGACGCTATCCCTGACCTTTGCGGTGAGGATGCCCGCGAACGCCCAAACACCGGTCAGCCTGCTGCCCGACAATCTCTACAATGCGAGCGGCGAACTCGCGCCGCGCGCTATTGCCGCCCCCATCAGCGTCAACGGCCAGGCCTTCACCCAAGCCTATCGCCTGACCATCAACAGCACGTCGGCCAAACTGAGCGACGCGGCGTTGCAATGGGCGACAGTGCGCGCCGTCAACACAGGCGACAACCTGACGCTGACGTTTTGGGTGCGCAAAGTCGCGCCACTCGATGGCCACAACCTGCGTGGGCTGGTGCTGTTTGGCAAGGCGGATGAAAAACCCGCGTTGGCCGCGCCCTTCCCTTGCGACAGCGACGTGTGGATGCGCTACAGCATTCCCTTCAAAGCCGCCGCCGATTACGCCAGCGGCGCGGCGCAACTCACCTTTCAGTTCGCCCACGGCCCGCAAGCCTTTGAACTCGGCGGCCTCGCGTTGACGGATAGCGGCCCGACACCAACGTTGGGCAATGTGCCGACGACGGCGGTCATTCCCGAAAATTATACGCAAGGATCGTCCAGCTATTTTGATAGCAGCGTGGGCGGCGGTTCGTCGCGCGTCGCCAGCGCGACGGGCCAGAATTTCACGCAAGCCTTTCAAATCACGGTCAACGGAAATTCGGCGTTCGTTTACAACGCGGGCTTGGGTTGGCGCACCATCACGCAAGTCAACAAAAACGATGTCTTGCTGCTGACCTTCTGGCTGCGCAAAGTCGAAGGCGCGGGGCCAGTCAAGGGGCAGGTCATCTTTGAACGTGCCAGCAGCCCGAACGAAAAGTCCGTGCGTTTGAATTACCCCACCGAAAGCACCGAATGGAAGCTTTATCAAATGCCGTTCAAAGCGGCGGACAATTACACACCCGGTCAGGCGCAGGTCGCTTTCCAATTCGCCTACGGGCCGCAAAAGTTCGAGGTGGGCGGCGTCTCAGTCGTCAATTACGGGCCGAACGTGCTGCCCGAACAGTTGCCGAAAAATTACGATTACGCCGGACGCGGCGACGCCAACGCCGCGTGGCGCACCGCCGCCCAAGTCCGCATCAATCAAATTCGCAAAGCCGACCTGACCGTCGTCGTGCGTGACCGCGAAGGCAAACCGCTGCCCGGCGCGACGGTCTTTGTGCAACAGACCGACCACGCCTACCGCTTCGGTTCCGCCGTCACCGCCGCGCGCATTACCGGCACCGGCGCGGATAACGAGCAGTATCGCGCGCACATCAGCAGTCACTTCACGACCAGCGTGTTGGAAAACGATTTGAAGTGGCCTATCTGGGAATGCACAACCTGCGGCGCGTCGTTCAACAAAGACAACACGCGCCGCGCCATCACCTGGCTGCTGGAACGCAACATCGCCGTGCGCGGTCATAACCTGATCTGGCCTTCGACGCGCAATATGCCCACGAACACCGCCGGATTAACTGGCGAGACCTTGCGCAAACGCATTGACGACCATTTTGCCGAAATCCTCAGTGACGCTGGCACCAACGGTAAACTCTATCAATGGGATGTGGTCAACGAACCCTACGACAACTTCGACGTGCAGGGCCGCATCCCCGGCGTCGCGGGCGTCGCGCCCTCCAACGGCGCGCTCGGCAACGAAGAGATCGTGCGCTGGTACCAGAACGCGCGCCGCCTCGACCCGGCGGCCAAGCTCACGCTCAACGATTACGACATCCTGGCGGGCGGCGGGCTGAACACGCTCAAGCAAAACTTCCTCTTCGCCCTCGTCGCCTGGCTGCGCGAACGCGGCGCGCCGGTCGAGGTCATCGGCTTCCAAGGCCACTTCGGCTACGTCACACCGATTGACACGATGCAGGCCATCGTAGACCGTTTCGCCCAACTGGGCCTGCCCATAGCCATCACCGAATTCGATTTCGACACGACGGACGAAGCGCTCCAAGCCGATTTCACGCGCGATTTCATGACCTTCATCTTCAGCCAACCCAGCTTTGACGACTTCCTGATGTGGGGTTTCTGGGAACGCGCGCACTGGCTCCCTGCTGGTGCGATGTACCGCGCCGACTGGTCATCCAAACCAAACGCGCTGGCCTATACCAACTTGCTGTTTAACGAATGGTGGACGAATGCGGATGGCTTGTCGGATGCGGCGGGCAAGTTCACGGCGCGCGGCTTCAAGGGTGAATACAACGTGACCGTGCGTGTTGACCGCGTGGAAAAAATCGTGACGGCGAAGCTGGATGGCAATGGCGAAGTGGTGGTGGATTTGGATGTGCTGGCGCCGCGTGGGCCGATGAAGCGGACGGTGCCGGAGGGGCGCGGAGTTACCCCATCGCAGTAATGCGGTGGCTCAGCGAAATTGCACTTGCACCGCATTCGCCGCCTGTCCCTCCACGCGCACGACAACATCAACCAGCCCGCGTCCGGCCAACGCAGGCCCCAGCGGCAAATTGAGTTGATCCACGCCCGCCAACCCGGTCAACAAACCCGCGTATTGCACCGGCACACTGACGCCGCCAAGCGTGGCGGTAACGGCGGGCAAGTCGCTGCGCCAGCGCCAGCCGGTGCCATACAACACTAGCACGGTCTGTTCATTCGCCGCGCCTAAAGCAATTGGCACCGGCACGAAGCGGCTTAATGCAGCGTCGTAACGCGCCACTGGTTCGTATTGCTGGCTGCCATCGGCACGCACGCGCAACACTTGCGCGGCGGGCAAACCGCTCCCGCTGCCGTCGGCGGTAAACAATCCCGGCGCGACGCGGACAATTTGCGTGACGGCCACGGCGGTCACAAAGTCGCCGATAGAAACTTCAATGGCGGCAGGCCCCAAAGCCGTGCCTTCGGGAATCATCAGATTGAGCTGGGTCGGCGCGACAAACACCAGCGGCGCAAAGCGCGCGACACCCGCACTGTCGCGCACCCGCACGGAAGTCCCGCCTAAATGGCTCGGCAACGGCCAAGCCGTAGCGTTGCGCACGGCCACAGCCAGTTGCGGGCCAAACAGCGTGACGAGTTGTTCGGCGGCCAGACTCGCGCCGCGAAAATCGGCGGCAGAAACGGCGGTGGCGGCGACGGGCGCGGCAGTTCCGGCACACGCGGTACGGTTGTAAAAAACCTGCAAGCCGCCATTCACCGGATTGAGCAAATCCGGTTTGCCGTCGCGATTCACGTCCAGCAACGCAAAGAACCGGCTCGTACCAGTATCGGGAACCGCTTGCACGCGGAAGTTGCCCACGCCGTCGCCCAAAGCCAGCATCAATCCATTGCTCGCCAGATCAAGCTTGCCATCGCCGTTGTAATCACCCGCCGTGACGTAGTTGCCCCAGGTTCCGTAAAGCTGTTTCGGCGCGGCAAACCCGCCCGCGCCATTGCCCAACAACACGTAAAGCGCAAAGCTGCCATTGTCGCCCAGCACGACATCGGGTTTGCCATCGCCGTTTAATTCGGTCACGAGCAGATAACGTTCCCAACCCGAATAAGTCGCAGGCAATGGCAGCGTCGTGCCCACGGTCATTGTCGTGGCCGCGCCAAACCCGCCCGCGCCATCGCCCGGCAAAACGGCGAACTCGCCTTTCGTACCGGCGACGATCAAATCGCGTTTGCCATCGGCGTTGAGGTCTGCGCCCGCCACTGACACCGGTTCCGAGACGGGCGCGACGTTGGTCACGACGGCGAATCCACCAAAGCCATTATTGAGCGCCAGCGAAACCGTGCGGGCGGCGGCGTTGACGATGGCCAAATCGGGGCGGCCATCGCCGTTGAAATCGGCGGCGGCCAGATAGTTGGCTCCGCGATCTGTCGTCATGAATCCCGGCGGCGAAAAATTGCCGTTGCCCAGATTGCGCAAGATGGACACCGTGCCGCCTTTGCTGGCCGTCGCCAAATCGGGCCGCCGGTCGCCATCGAAATCGGCCGTGAGTAAAAAGACCGGCCCTTCGTTCAGCGGCGTGGCGGCCAACACGATGCGCTGGCCGAAGGTGCCATCGGCTTGCCCCGGAAAGAGAAAGAGAAAATTGCTGGTGAACTGGCCGCCCACTACGGCATCGGTCAAGCCATCGCCCGTGAAATCGGCGGTCACGATCAATTCGGCGCGATTCCCAGCAGCATACAAACGCGGCGCGTCCAAGCGGCCTTGACCAAGACCGAAAATCACTTTGGGGGGCAGGCTCGACGCCAGCAAATCAAGCTGACCATCGCGATTGAAATCGGCCAGCGCAATTGCGGTGAGCGGCGCTTGAACGGCATAGCTCGCGGGCGCAGCGAAATCGCCCGCGCCATTGCCAAACAGAATGCCCACGCTGCCGCTCTCGTTGTTGACAACCACCAAGTCGGCGTTGCCATCCTGATTCAGATCGCCGATGACGACTGCCGCCGCCAGCAAGCCGCCGCTGAAATACGCCACCGGATCGCTGAACGTGCCGTCGCCGCGATTGAGCATGACAGCGACACTATTTGAAAGGCGCTTGACGTAAACCAGATCGGACAAGCCGTCGTGGTTCAGATCAGCCACCGCGAGACGCAGCACCTGACTGGCATTCGCCACGACCTGCGGTTCGGCAAAAGAGCCATCGCCATTGCCCAAGAGTAATGTCACGCCTTCGCCCGCCAGCGCCAGATCGAGTTTGCCATCGCGGTTGAAATCACCCGTTGCCAGCCCGGCCAGATTGTCGCCCGCGTCGAAATAGCGCACGCCGTCGAAAGGCACACCCGCGCCGCCTTGATTCAGCAGCACGCCGATGCGCTTGCCGGTGCCGTCGCCGACGGTGATCAAATCGGGCCGACCATCGCCGTTGAAATCGCCCGTCACCAGCGCATTCAAACCGGCAGGCGGAAAGAAAGCGGAAGCCACGCCGAACAAGACGGGCGGTTGCAACAAGCCCGCGCGGTCATTGAGCAACAGCGCCACGTCGCCGGATTGTGTCAGCGCGACCAAGTCCAACCAACCGTCGCCGTTGAAATCCGCTTTATCCAGCGCGACCGGCGCGAGTCCGTTCGTGTTGGGATACGGCACCAATTGCAGGCTCCGTTCAAACCCGCCGAGGCGATTGCCAAAGGTCTGGTACAGCGTGCTTGCCACATCGAGCACGCCATCGCGGTTGAAATCACCAAGCACGCCGTCGCTGCCAGCTTCCAGCGCTGTCGTCTTGAACGACAGCGCTGGGCATTCGCTCAAGGCGAGTACCATCAGCGTATAGCTGCGCGTGACTGGCGGGCCGCAAATCGTTTGCGCCGTCAGAGTCAGCGTGTGCGCTCCGGCGGGCGCGGCGTTTTCGATCAAATAGCTGCCACTCACCGCGCTCACGCGGCCCAGGAATCCGGGCGAGGCCGTCAGGCTCACTTGCCCCGTGTACGGCGAGTTGAGCGAATCAAACAATCTGAATGACCTGGAACCATTGAGCGGCACTGTCAAAGGGTCGTTGCCGAGCGACGGCAACGGGGGCGGGGCTAAAGCGGCCAGCACATTCACAGTTACTTCGGCCAAGGTTGTGCGGCCACCCGCATCCGCCACCCGCAAGGTCGCACGATAACTGCCGGGCGCGGTTTGGCAACTCACACGCACCACAGCAAAGACCCAGCCGCCGTTCGCATCCACCCGGAATTGACTAAAGGACAACCCCGCAGGCGCTTCATGCAAACTGGCGGTCAACTGCGCAGCGGGTGTTTCCGCATCCTGTATGCGCCCCAGCGCAACCTCGCCGCCAGGCGGGTAAAGCTCAATTGGTTGCTGCGGCGTGAAGACGGGCGACGCATTTGGCGCGGCGCAATCCGTCTGGTTGACCAGCGCACCGATGTTTACGCTCGCGCCAGGCGTGTTGCCCGTCACCGCCAAATCCTGCTTGCCATCGCCATTCAAATCCCCCACCGCCAAATCGAACGGCAAGGTTGGCGCGGCGAAGATGTTCGCGCCTGCGAATTGCCCCGCGCCAAGGCCGAGATAAACATAAGTGCTCAGCACGCCTTCGTTCTGAACCAAGGCCAAATCGCGCTGGCCGTCGCCATTGAAATCGCCGCTCGCCAAACTGTTGACGTCAGGATAGCCGTGATAAATCGTGCCCGGCGGCTGCAACGGCTGGGGCGCGCTGAAACCGCCTTGCCCATCGCCAAACAGCAACAACGCCAAGGTCATCCCATTCGAACTCAACACGAGGTCAAGTTTGCCATCCCCGTTCAAATCATCCGCCAGCGCGCGGCCCGTCGCGCCGGCCACCGGGAACGCCGGACGCACGCTCATTTGGTTCGCCGCCTGCCCCAGCAACATCGTCACATTGCGTGAACCGCCGTTGACCACTGCTAAATCCGCCCGGCCATCGCCATTGAAATCGCCCGCCGCCAGCGTGCGCGGTTGCACGCCTGCGGCAAAGCGCGCTGCCGGCGCAAAACTATTGCCATTGCTGAACAGCACATAAACGTAGTTGCTGCCTGAGTGTGCGACGGCCAGATCGGTGCGGCCATCGCCGTTGAAATCGCCTGCCGCCAGCGCCGCCAACCCCCCGCTCGTCGCAGTGCTATCAAAGTTGTACAAGGCCGGATTGAAAAATCCGCCCAATCCATCGCCGCGCACGACCGCCACCCCAACGCCCGGTGTCAAGGTCGCCAGATCAAGTTTGCCATCCCCGTTCAAATCGGCCAGCAGTAAGTCGCCGACATCCGCGCGACCGGGGATTTGCAAGCCTGGCCCTGCGTTATACGTGCCGTTTGGTTGGGCCAGAAAAACGGCAATCCGGCCGGCTCCGTCATCAAAGAGCCGCCCGTTTGTCAGACGCACTGTGGCAAGCAAGTCTGGCCGCCCATCATTGTTCACATCACCGATGCGCAGGCGTTGTAACAAGACGCCGCTTTCGTTGAGCGTGGCCAGCGCGGCGGTTGGGCGGAACGTGAGGGAAGAGCAAGTGGATTGCGCCGCAGGATGTAGCACAACGGTTGAGGACAGCTTCGGCCACAGTAATGAAAGCGCACTGATGACGAAGAAAAAGAGGCTGAACCGAAACAGCCCGGTCGGAAAACCAAGGATGGCAGCAGTATGCATGTGTGTCCCCTCCGCAAGGTGAATTTGACCTGTCAGCTTCAGCCTAGAGCGGTTTGCAGTTGCGTTTACGGGAGTCAGTTGACGTGGGGACAGTACCGCGCGCGT
Organism: Acidobacteriota bacterium; assembly: GCA_016196035.1. Taxonomy (NCBI): domain Bacteria; kingdom Pseudomonadati; phylum Acidobacteriota; species Acidobacteriota bacterium. Next base: position 9,821 of record JACPYM010000027.1, read on the forward strand.
GAGCAAGCGGTGCTTTGGCAATTCAGCCAAGGGGGCA
>JACPYM010000028.1 GCA_016196035.1 Acidobacteriota bacterium
ATATGCTTTCTACACACGGATGGTTGCGCTTGGGACTCCTTTCGAGTTTCGTCACCCAAAAGGATAACCCGCTACAACGCAATCATCCGTTTCTTTTTCAATGACCGAGCTTACCCACAAAATCCAGTGGGATCAGCAAATCAAAGGTATATTGCCCGTAAATACCGATGTGTTCGCGCAGCAAGGGCGACAGGTGTTTCAGGTCGCCTTCTTCAACTGGATGCCCATCCGCTTTTAGGCGGCGCACGCAGGCTTGAATATGAACGGTGTTCCAAGCCACGATAACCGCCAGTAGTAAATTCAAGGACGAAGCCGCGTTGAGTTGGTCTTCATAGGTGCGATCTCTCATTTCACCTTGTCCGCCGTAAAACAGCTTGCGCGCCAGGGCATTCAGGCTTTCGCCTTTATTGAGACCAAGCAGCACGCGGCGACGCAGCTCTTCGCTGTGCAAGTATTCAGCCAGATACGCGGTCTTGATCAAGCGCCCGAATTCCTGCAAACCGCGAAACAGGCGATTCTTTTTGCTCGCCGCCGCGAGCTTGCCGATGATCAGCGAGGCGCGCACTTTGCCGCTGCGAATTGAGGCCATCAGCCGCACGATCTCATCCCAGGTGTCACGCATCAGGTTGACGTTGAGTTTGTCCGCCAGCGCCGCTGCAAGATGGGGATAAGCCTCATCCTCAGGTAGTCGCCACAAGCGCTGTTCAGGCAGGTCTTTGATGCGTGGCGCAAACCGCACGCCCAGCAAGTGCGTGACGCCAAAGATCAAATCCGTATAGCCGTGCGTGTCGGTGTAATGCTCGCGCGGTTGCAGTTGTGTGCCGTGATAGAGCAAGCCGTCCAGTACATACGGGGCTTGCCGCACGTTGCAGGTGATGATCTGCGTGTAAAACGGCATCCACGTATCGGCGATATGCGTGTAGACGCTGATGCCGCGCCCGGCGGCGGCGAAGTATTTCGGATTGAACGTCGCGTTCAAGGCCCGCACCGGCACGCCATAAACGCGGGCGTCGGAACTGGAGGATTCGCCTTGTCCCCAAGTCTCGGCCAACGGCTGCTGCAATTGAAAGTTGACCAGCGTCGCGGTCGCCTGGGCTAGCGTTTCTTCGCGCACGTAGCTCGCTTTGACTTCATCCATCACATCAAAATTCAAGCCCGGATTGTTCACCGCCATATCGCGCAAGCCGATATTGCAACCTTCGGCCAGCAAGCAGGCCAGCAACGCGATTTGCGCGCCGTTGTCGGCTTCCGTAATCGGACGCCCGGTGGTCAGCCGCGTGAAGGATTTCAGAAAGCCCGTCCAGCCGTGCGTTTCCAATAATAGGTCGCTGAGTTGGCGGCGCTGCAATTGTTTCCGTATTTGCGCGCGCAACTCTTTCGCTGTCGGCGACACCACGAGTTGTTCGGGGCGTGTCAGATGAAATTGCTGCGCTTCAATTTTCAGCGCGTCGTTGCTGGCAAAGCCATCGTTCAATTGCCGCAATTGCTCTTGGTGTAAGGCTGTCACTTTCGTCCAGTGCGTCTGAAAGTCGAGCGGCAGTTGATGCTCTTCCACCAACGCCGCTTTTTCGCGTGCCCACGCCTGCCGCTCGATCAGATACTGCTCCAGTGGTTGAAAAGCGCGTGAATGCGGCACATGTAAGTTGCCCCCCTTGAGCGCCACGCGCATTTGCTCCAACAAACAAATCTCCCACATTTGCCGCTCCACTTCGCCTTCCGCTGGACAGACATAAGGCACCCAGGCAGGCGGCACGAAATCCAGCGGCGCATCGCTGCCCAAGCTGCGTTGTCCTGCTTCGTTGCGGTCGCGCAGATACTCGACGGCCTTGAGTAGCGGCTCACTCGCCGCGGCGGCCTTGATGGTAAAAGCTTCTAACAGACGCGGCGCAAACTGGCGTAGGTAGCCGTAACGCTGGCGTACTTCCTGAAAATATAACTGCCCGGTTGGGCGCGCGAGCGTGCGACACTCCGTCGGCAGTGCGGCGAGTTGTGCCCGTGAGAATTTTTCAAAGACCGTGCCGCGCAGTTGTGCGTCGGCGATGGCTTCATCGAGCAGCATTTCCACGACCGCGCCGCACATACTCAACACCGGTGCAAGGCGCTTATGCTGTTGCAACTGTGTTTTCGTGGCAGCGTTCTTGGCGCGCCGTAACACGCCGCCGATCAAATCCGCGCTGATGGTCAAGGCCGAATCAATCAAGCGTGTGCGCAAGCGCCACAGCCACAACAGGAGCAATCCGACCCGCTTGGCTGCCTGATACTGCACCAGCGCCTGCGTCGGTAAGCCACTCACCATCTGCGCGAGCCGCTCAATGAGTTGTTCGTCCAAATCGTGCAGGTTGAGTTCATCCGGCAGGAGGTCGCGCACCTGACTTAACGCATCCACTTCACGGTTAAAGGTCTGCGGCGAAGGCCGCCCCGCTGCTTGCTGCAATTGTTGAAACGGTGTGATCTTCTCGCCCGCCCGCACTTTCAACAAAGCCAGTACCTTCACTCTGGTAGCTTCAGCTACCCGCGCGTTGAGTTCGCTGAACAACTCGTCTTCCGCTTCCACCCGGGCGCGGCCAATCAAACGCTCCAACACCGTGACGCCCGGCAGCACGATCTTTTGTGCACGGAGCCTCTCCTCGACTGCCGCCAGCAACTCGTGCAAGCGCGCTCCGGCCCGCACACGTTGCCGCACATAATGGGCGACGCTCTCGTTGTCCGTGAGCTTGAAGGAACGTAAACCCAGATAGGTTTTGAGGCGCTCGACGTGTTCAAAGCGCGTCGGCTGCCGTTGCGGATACGTCAGAATGAGCGGTGTTTCCAGGCGCAACTGCTCACAAATATGCGCCACCAGGCTGTGTGGTACCAATTCGAAGTCTTGCAGGAAACGCCCTGTCAAACGGAGCGCGCCCAGCAACAGCGCAAAGCCGATCTTGTTGCTCGTGCCGCGACATTGCGTAATCTCGTGCCGATCCGGTTCCGGGAAGGTGAAGTAACGAAACAATTCTGTGCGCGACAAATTCGCCGGGATCGTTTCAAAACCCACGCGCGTATGCCGCACGGCCGGTTGTTCTGGGAGCGGGAACTGGGCAAGCTGGTTCATCCGCTAACCATAGGCGCTTACCGTATGATTTTTCAAAAATAGTGACACTACCCCGGCATCTTTCCCCCAGCGGACGGGACGTCCGCGCTCCCGGTATGAAAGTCTTCATCAGCTACCGCCATCACCAAGCCGCTTGGGTGCGCGACCGCCTGGTTCCCTGCCTGCGGTACGGCGGCGCGGAAGTCGTCATTCGTTAATTTGGGTTACCTCAATCAAGCCATTGATAAGGCCATTACCGCTGCGGTCTTTTCCCGCTTTACCCACAGGCCGAATAATTCGACGGTGAATTGCCATTGCCCGCCGCGTTGCTCGACAAGCTCCTTGCGACTCAAACCCAATAGAGCGCGTTGCCTTTCTACCGCAGGCAAACCGCCTACCTGTTGCGTCACCAACTCGCGCAAGACCACCTGCTCCTGTTCGTTGCAATCGCGCCAGTTGTTTTCAAAGTAAGCATCAGCCATTCCCAACACCCGCTCAATCGCCACGTCCAAATCAGCCCGCGTAGCCTCTTTGCGCTTCTCTCGATTGATGAGATTGACCAATTCAGAGCCGAGCGCCTGCACTAAATAAGGCTGACCGTGCGTCAGGTCGAGCACGCGATCAACCACGCCCGGCGCATAACCAAGCGCGAATTCGGGCGCCGGGTGTTCGATCAACTCGCGGGCTTCGTCGCGCGTCAGGAAGCTCAAGTAAAGCGTCTGGACGTTGATGAGGTAATCCGACCAGTTCACGGTCTGCAATTCCTCGAAGCGATGGCTGCCCGAAAAGAGCACGATCAAGCGTTCGCGGTGCTGGACGATAGCGCGAATTTGGTTGAGCACGGCGCGCGTCAGCTTGCCGTCGCCGATGCCCTCTTCCAGCCGCTCGTATTCGTCAAAAGTCAGCAGAATCTGTTTGCCGATGCGGTGCGAATGCGCCTCCAGTTCATCCAGAAATTCATCCAACCGGGTGAAGGCGTGCTGCTCGAACTCGTTCTTACTTGGTTGCACCAGCCCTTCGGCCAACTTGCGTTTGACCAGTTCGTCGTTGAGCGCGCGCGTCAGGTGGTAACAAAACATCGCATCGCTGTCGTTCCAGCGCGCGTTCTGGCAATCAATGAAGACAGGCACAAACTGGCTGCTCATCAGGCGCGGCAGGTTGAGTAGCGTAGAGGTTTTGCCGGTGCGGCGGCGACCGTAAAGTAGCAGGGATGGGCGTTGGCCGAAGATGGCTTCTTCGAGTTTAACGACCAGATCGCGGCGGCCTTTGAACAAATTCGCTTCGTGTTCTAGCAACGGATTGCCCGCGATGAACGGATTCTCGAAGGGCAGCCGTGGGCGCAATTCAACTTCGGCGGCATTGACTATCGCCTGCCATTGCGCAGCGACTTGCTGGAATTCGGGGCCGGTGGGCGTGGGTATCAGCGCTATCGCCTGTTGGAAGGATTGCAGTTTGCGTTGCAGTTCGAGCAAGGCTTTGTGTTGTCCATTGGGCGTGTGGCGCAGCAGGTAATCTTGCGCGAGCGCGACAATCTCCTCAACCCGCAATAGAACTACATTCGCGTGGCGTTGTAAGGTTTTATTTTTGGGATAAATAATGGGAAATCTTTCAGTCGGTAGCAAATCTAATGTTTCGTCCATCTGGGCCATTTGCGCGACTGTCGTGATTTGCCGAAGGTCATGCGCCGCAAGTTTGACCAGCGCCATTTGTGCAGCGTTGCGTTGGAAGGGGCGTGAGGCAGCGACCCACCGCACCTCCTTCAGCCCTACGTCGCGGTCACCTTTGGCAATGCAAAAAAGCCAGTGACTCAGCCACGGCAAGGGCGCACCAATTGTTTCATCCCAATACACTGGCGAATGGCGAAAGTGTTCAAGCCAATGGCTGCTGCGGTATGCGCGCCAGAGTTGCAGTAAGTGTAGGGGCCAGTAGTATGGACGCCCATAAATCAACGTGAAGCCGAACAACGCACCTATAGCGTAGGTCTCCAGAAAACGCCCCCAATCACCTAACGACTTCAGTCCGAGAGTTGCCCTGATGCACGGCCCTGCGATCAATACACACATCCACAGACCAATCAGAGTCATTGTCAGCTCAGACGACTCGCTGACTTTCCAATCCTGCCGCCTCAGCATAACAAGCAACCCGCAAATAAGTCCGGCGAGTATGCCTCCGACCAACCCGCCTACAACAGGATCACCAACCAGTCCGATATACAACGCGAGGAACAATCCAACTATCGCCGCGGCGACTTCAACGACTGCCACAGTGACTAACCCAATAAGCAGTATGCTTACTTTGACGGTCACCCAAAATACTCGGTGCCAGTTGAATGTAACTCCCACTGCATCACACGCCATACCCCCCAATGCAAGCAAGAGCAATTCAATCAGGAAGAGCCACAGATAGACTTTGAGAAAGACTGCCGCTGCTTGCCTCCCCGACAGCTTCCCCGCCTCACGCTCAAACGTGTACAGCTTGAAGCAAAAGAGATGCAGCCAATGCAATGAATCTTTCAGATAGGCTAGGATCATTTCTTGTCATCCCCTTTGCCCGTGAACAGATCGCGCGCTTGTTTAATCAACCCGAGCGCTTTGCCAATGTTTTCCAAACTCGCCGTCCGCTTCGCCAGCGCCGTATACTCGTCCGCTTTGTCGGGAAAGAAATCGCCATACGCCTTGCCCAACGCTTCGGCCAGCACCCAATCATCCCACTGCCGCCGCCGATTGGTCAGCACCTGATCGCAAAGGATGCGCAATCGCAATGGATGCATCTCGAAATATGAGGCAATGAAGCGATTCTCCGCATCAGTGAAATTGACTTGAGCGTCGTAGTGCGCAATGAACTCGGCGGCCTCCTCATCTGTGAGTTCACCCAATTCGACTTTGGTAAAGATGTTGTCGAAGGGCGAAGTCAGTTTGCCGTCCAGTTTCAGCTTCTGCAAAGGCTCGCGTGAGGCAGTGACGAAGACGAACTTGCCAAGTTCGAGTTGCGAGCGCAAATGCTCGAAGAAACCATTGCCAAATTCAGCGGGACGTTTGAAGGTTTCCTCGAATTCATCCAGACAAATAACCAAGCGTTCGTCACGCGTAGACGCAGCTTCCAACAGGTCGGTAAAAGCGATTAAATTGTCGGCGGCTGATTGGTTCGGCGAGATGGCGTCCACTTCCATCCCCAGCTTGCGCAAGACGGTCGCGCAAAAGCCCGGTAACGACTGGTAATGCGCATCCTGCAAACTACAATAGACAAACCGATAGCGCCGGTCGTCCAATTCTTCCGCGCCAATCTGCGTGAGTTGATAGAGCAACGAAGATTTGCCGATACGCCGCTCGCCTACTATGGAGACGCATTGCAATGATTGCAGGCGCGTCAGGAGCGTCGTCAGTTCGTCTTTGCGACCGAAGAAATCTTCCGGGTTCGTAACCGGGCCACGATTGGTGAACGGATTTGGTGTCTGTGCCATCGCTCGTCCTTTGGCTGTTTTATCATTATTGTGTTGCGCCCAGCTACGGCATGCGCGCGCGTGAACTGCCCGCACATCTTACCGCTCCCGCTTCCATTTAGGGAACCCCTTCGCCCTACTCACGAAGCCGCCATTGCCCTTGCATTGATATACCCTTCACCCTGGCCGAAACGCGCTTGCTGCTGACTCAACCGCTCAAACACTCCTCATTGTTATGAGGCTGTGGCGGGGCAACGAAGCCAAGCGCCCGCGCTTCGACGCCGCGTTCTGGGGAACTGAAGAAGGCAGCGGGATTGATTACATCCACGCGCAGGCGGGCGGCTGGCCCCACCTCGTCCAACTCATCGCCGAGACGCTGGTGGATTTGGTCAACGAAGAAGACGCCCACGCCGTCACGCCCGCCCTGCTGCAACGCGCGCTCGACAAAGCCATCGTGCGCGGCCACAACGTGCTTTATGAACTGCTGCGCCGCGAATGTACGCTGCCCGGCGAGTGGGAATACCTGGAACGCTTCAAGCAACTGGACGCCCAGCCCACACCGGATGACGAAGCCATCGCGCGTTCGTTGCGGCGGCGCGAATTGATGGCAATTGACGGGGACGAATGGCGCTTGCGGGTGCCGTTGATGGAGCGGTGGTTGCGCGTGCGGGGGTAAAGTACCGCAAGGTTTGAAAGCGGTTTTTGCGCCGGAGGCGCTACGGAGTGTAGCCGGTGGTGGAGGCTTGGCCACAACTACCGGACAGTGCAAGTAAGCCTTGGCACTCCGGCAGGGGTGCTGGACAACGCCTTGGTCTGTCGCCCCTGCCGGGGCTTGCCGGTCTTTGGCGGCAAGTTCCGGTGGTTCCACTGCGCTCCACCACTGGCTACATTCCAGCGCGCCTCCGGCGCAGCAAGAGATTGTTCACTCGTTTGCAATCGCCATTCACGCGATAACATCAATGAGCAGACGCTGCGGCCCTTTTCTCTGTTCGGTTCATTTGCCTTGTCACCATCCAGTGCTAGCCTTTTACAGCCAGGCACCATAACTTCACCATAAATGCCCAGCCCAGTCGTGCCAGGCAAGATTCCGCACTGCCTGCGCAGCGCATTTTGTTGCGCTTTCTCAGAGTTTCCGCTGTAAGGTTCCTTACGCCCAACCCACTTCGTTATGGACAACCAGCCCCGCGCGAGGAGCTGTACCCAATCTTCGATTTCGGGAAATATTCATGAAGTCACTCACCGGCAGTTTATTTTTGGCTTCGTATGAGGACGCAGCCGCAGACACGACAGCCCAATTGCAGGTCATCGAATGCGCAAGCGACCTAGCGCGGTTAGCCGACGGGTGGCACGCGCTGGAATCCAGCGAGGGTAGCCCGACACAACATTTCATCTGGGCGCAGGCTTATCACCAGACTTACGGGCAGGAAGCGCAGGTGCAGGTGCTGACCATCGGTCCAGCCAATGCGCCCGAAGCGCTGGCGCCGTTGGTGCGACGGCCTGGGGTATTGCCACGGCTAGAATTGCTAGGCGTGCACGAACTGTGCGAACCGCTCGATTTGCTCTTTGACGGGCAGGATGCGCTGGATGCGCTGGCCGAGGGGCTGATCAATTTGGGGCAGCCGCTCTGGCTGGAACGCCTGCCCGCCGATTCGCCGGTGATTACAGCGTTGGAGCGCGCCTACCACAGGCGCGGGCTGGTGCATCGTTCGGCGGCGGAAAGTTATCCGCGCATTCCGCTCGACCGCAGTTGGCGCGAACCCGAAAGCCATTTCAATGCTGGACGCCGCTCCGACTTTCGCCGCGCGCAGCGCAAGGCGGCTGAACAGGGCGGACTGAGCTTTGAAGTTTTAGCGCCCACACCGGCCGAACTCGCACCGTTGCTGGCCGAGGCCTATCGCGTCGAAGCCGCTTGCTGGAAAGGCGCGGAGCAGTCGGCGCTGGCGTGTGATGTCAAGCGCGGCGAATTTTTCCGGCATTACACGGTGGCGGCGGCTGAACGCGGCATCCTGCGGCTGTGCTTTATGCGGTTGGACGGGCAGGCCGTGGCGATGCAGTTGGCGGTTGAGTGCGGCCAGCGCTTCTGGCTGCTGAAAATCGGCTATGACGAGGCGTATGCCCGCTGTTCGCCGGGCACGCTGCTGATGCTGCATACGTTGCGCTATGCGGCGGAACGTGGTTTGGCGGCGTATGAATTTTTAGGCGCGTCGCAACCGTGGACGCATACGTGGACGGATGTGCATCAGCAATGCGTATCGTTGCGGGCTTATCCGCAAAAGGCTGGCGCATTGGCGACGCTGGTTTGCGACGGCGCACGCCACGCCGGCATCCAGTTGCAGAAAAAACTGGGCAAACAGGCATGACCCGCAACTTGCATCAACCTCTTTGGCGCAAAGCACTCTGGGCGGGCTGGCAACGGCTGGCCCATTTCGCCGGACGCCGCTACATTGCGGGCGCGACCGTCGCCGAGGCCGTGCAAACCAGCCGCCAATTGGCGGGGCAAAACTTCGCCAGCACGATTTGTTATTGGAATGGCGAGCAAGATGCGCCCGCATTGGTCGCGCAGCATTACCTCGACATTTTGAATGAACTCAGCGCAGCCCAGCCCGATAGCTACCTCTCGATCAAAGCCACTGCCCTGCACTATTCGCGCGAATGGCTGAATGAAATCGCCGCGCGCGCGGCTGCGGCCAATGTTCGGCTGCATTTCGATGCGATGTGGCCCGATTCGGCGGAGCCTACGTTGGCGCTCATGGAGGAATTGCGCGCGCGACAAACCAACTTGAGCTGCACCTTGCCGGGCCGCTGGCAACGCAGTCTGACCGATGCCGCGCGCATCAACGAATGGCAAATCCCCGTGCGCGTCGTCAAAGGCCAGTGGGCCGATCCTGAGCATCCCGACATTGATTTGCGCGCGGGCTACCTGGCCGTGATCGAACGGCTGGCCGGACGCGCCGCGCACGTGGCGGTCGCGACGCACGATCATGAGCTGGCGGCAATGGCGCTTGAACGGTTGATCAAAGCGGGCACATCTTGCGAATTGGAATTGCTCTTTGGTTTGCCGACACGCGCGGTCTTGCGTGTGGCTCGTTCCGCAGGCGTGCCGGTGCGGATATACGTGCCCTATGGCGCAGCCTGGGCGCCATACTGCCTGTCGCAAGCGCGGCGCAATCCGCGCATCTTGTGGTGGGTGCTGCGCGATGCGACGTTGGGACGGGCGGCAACGATGATGGAAACAGCTTATGGAACTCGGGTACGCACCGCTGCCAGCGTGCAGTCTCGGCCATAAACCGACTGATGCTGAAAGAAAATCCCTATGACCTGATTCCGTCTGATGCCACGGCTGCACGCTGGCAGCGGTGCGTACCCAAAAAGTCCTGGCACGAACATTAATCCTCAGCAACCACGCGCTAGGTGATGCTATATTGCGCGCGGTCTCCTGCACTCTAACCTCATCAAGCTCCGATCCCCGATCATCATCTACCGGACAATCCGGGTGCCGCCGGACTGTATACGGAAGAAAGGAACCTCTTCCTATGCTCAACCGAACCTCACACAAAACGCCCTGGCGTTTTATCGCAACCATAACCTTTTGTCTGGCGCTCAGCGCAGGCGTTTGGCGCACCTCAAGCCACGCCACGCAAACGCCCTTGGAACCGCGTTGGGAACAGGTCGGCCAACTCAAATTCGTCGTGCTCAACAAAATCACGCCGCACGAGGGCTGGCTATTCACCTGGACGGGCACGGGCGTCTGGCGCTCTTACGACAACGGCACGAATTGGGAAGAAGTGTTTGAGGGGCTGCCTGAAAAGCGCGCAGTAACCGGCCTCGCCTCTGCTGGTGGTCGGCTGTTCGCCTATGTCAGCCGCTTTCTGTATGTGTCTGACACGGCGGGCGAGTTTTGGGAGAAGGTGGATGACAGTTCGTTCGCGCTGGTGCCGCCCAATCTGGACACGTTGGTCAGCCAAGGCGGCAAGCTGATCGTCGGCGCGGCGCGCGGTTCGATCTTTCAATCCACCGACGGCGGTGCAAGTTGGAAGCTGCTCTTCCGCCGCCTGGGCGAAGCCAGCGTCAACGAACTGACCGTGACGGGCGGCAAATTGATGGCGGCGACAAGCCAGGGCGTTTTCATCTCTACCGACGATGGCGCGAACTGGCGCGAACCGGCGGTGCAGGTCAGTTATTGGCTGCCGGGCAAAGAAACGATCAGCGCCAGTGAGCAAGTGACGACGCTGGCGGCGGTGAATACGCGGATGTTTGCGGGCACCTGGGGCGGCGGCGTCTTTCGTTCGGAAGACGGCGGCGAAAGCTGGGAGCCAGTCAACGAGGGGCTGAATTGGGAAGAGACGTTTGACCCGCTCTACGTCAAAGCGGTGATGCCCGCCGGGCGCCGGCTGTTGGTTGGTACGCGACTCGGCGTCTTCGCCACGGTGAACAATGGCGAGCAGTGGCGCGAATCGAATAACGGCTTCGCGCGCCGCCCGGTCGAAGGGATGTTTGAACTCAACCGCAAAGTTTACGCCACCAACATCGGCGCGGGGCCTTTGCGACGGGCGATAACGGGCTGACTTGGGAACCCATGGAGTTTTCAGAAGACGTCGCCAAAACGACGATTGGCCGCGTGGCGGGTTTCCACGACAGCGGCGACAAGCTGTGGGCATTGAGTGGCGGGCCGGATGGAGTGATGGGTGTAGGCTTCGCTTATTCGACCGACGCGGGCAAATCGTGGAGGCCGCGCCCGCAAATCAACGACAACATCCGCGCCCAAATCGCCGCGCCCGGTTATCTGTTGCGCGCGACACCCAACGGCGTCATGCGTTCAGCGGATGAGTGGGAAACAGCAGAGGCCTTCAATCAGGGCTTGACGACAGCCACCGGACGCCCACCCGCCAGCGTCAACGCGCTCGTCAGCAATTCCGCCAAACTCTTTGCGGGCACCGAAGAGCAAGGCGTATATGCCGCGCCAGCTGCGGCCACCCGCCAAAGTTCAGTTTGGACACGCGCTGCCAATCGCGGCCTCGCGCAAGGCAGCGTGCGCGCATTGGCCTTCAAAGATTCCATGCTGCTGGCGGGCACCAAAGACAGCGGCGTCTTTGCTTCGGAAAACAACGGCGGCGACTGGCAGGCCATGAATGCGGGCATGAGTGCGCAGCCTGTGACCGACGTGCTGGCCGGGCCGAATGATTTGTGGGCGGCGACCAAAGGCGCGGGCGTGTTTTGCTCCAACGACAATGGCAAGAGTTGGAAAGCCGTCAATCACGGTCTCGAAAGTTTGCAAGTCAACGATCTGACCTTGCACGAATACAAGCTGGTCGCAGCCACCGACGCGGGCGTCTTCGTTTCGCCGGATGCCGGGCAGAACTGGACGGCGCTCAACAACGGTTTGCCCACCAAAGAAGTCACAGCCGTTTTTGCCATGGGCAGCAAGCTGTTTGCGGGCACGGTGGATGGGCGGATTCTGTTTTACAACACCGCGCCGGAGCCAGCGCCTTCACCAACGCCCAAACCCAGCGTGACGCCGTTGCCGCGCGAGACGCCCACACCCACGCCGACGCCTCGGCCTACACCGACGCCAGAGCCTACGCCAGCGGTCTGGCCGTTCTATCACGTGCTGGGCCGCGTGGTGGATCAACGTGGGCAGGGATTGGCGAATGTAACGGTCACCGCCAGCGCTGCCGCCGACAACCCCGTCGGCAGCGCGCAAACGGATCGCGGCGGCTATTACAACTTGCGGCTGACGACGGGGGGAACCTATCGCATCGCCCCGCCCGCCGCTGGGCCGCGCAGGAATTACACGACCTACTATGCCAATCCGGGGTTCGTGGTGGTGCCTGAGTTACGGCAGGATCAGACGGCGAATTTTGCGTATTCACTGACTACGCCGTGGACGCCGCCGCAATAAAGCCTGGGTACGCACCGCTTCCCAGCGTGCGGGCTTGGCGTAAGACCGATGGAGGCTGACAGGAAACCCTGCGGCCTAATTCCGTCTCCCGGCAAGCCCGCACGCTGGAAGCGGTGCGTACCCAGGCTTGCCAGACTGCTTACGGCTCAGGCGGCGGCGTGACGCCTTTCAAACGCAGATACACCGTTGTCTGGCCGCGATGATGTGTTTGATGATCAAGCGCGGCGGTGAGCGCGCCCAGCCGCGTCATCTTCGTGCTGAAAAACGGGACGACCTCGAGCAGCTTCGCTTCATCCAGCCCATTCAACGAGGTCAGCACCGTGTCGTAACTCTCTTCGACGACTTTGCGCAACGCAGCCTTGGTTTTCATGTCCTCGCGGCTTTCCAGCGTTTCCTGCTTTTTGCCGTAAGGGCTGGCCTTCCCGCCCATCACTTCGACAAAGCCGAAATTCCAGAACGCCAGATGCAGCATCTGTTCGGCAAAGCTGCGCACTTGCGGCGTCGCTTTGAAACTCATGGCTTCCGCAGGCATGGCATCAATGTAAGCGAGCGTCCAGGTTTTGGCGCGTTTCCAGTTGGATTCAGTCTCGCGCACGATGGGCGCGCGCTTGTCCTCGGCTTTCTTGGCGTCGGCCTGGGCTAGCGCGCTGACGGAAAAGACCGCCGCAGCCAGGACAGCGCAAAGTATTCGCAGCGTTTTTGTTCGCATAAATCTCCTTCGTAATTTGGGGTTATGGTTTGAGCAGAATTGTCTGGCTGACTGTACGCCTAGTCGCTGCTTGAAGTTGTTATTGAGTCGTAAATATCGCAGTTCCAAGCCACCCTGTGTTTGCGCCAATGAGTATGGTAGAAAGAGCCGCATTCAAACATCCAACAGGAAGTTCGCCGCAGATCAACGCGGAAAAACGCGGATCGGGTTGATTGTTAATCTGCGGTTGCCTGTGTTCATCTGCGGCACGAGTTCCAACCGTGCAGGAAGGCCGTCAATGAAACTACGCAAACACAAGCGCGCGCTAACACTTTGTTTGATTGTTGTCTGGCTGGGTGTCAACGCCGCACCCGCAACCGCCAACAAAGAGCTACCGGGCATTGCCAGCTACAAGATTGAGGCCCAGCTTCAATTGGATGAGCAGCAACATCCGACAAAGTTGGATGGGCGCGAGCAATTGACCTGGCGCAACGACTCGCCCGACACCATCTATGAATTGCAGCTCCACCTTTACCTGAACGCCTTCAAAAATCAGCGCAGCACCTTCTTCAAAGAATCGGGCGGCCAGTTGCGCGGTGATCAATTCGAGGGGGGTCAGTGGGGTTGGATTGATGTCAACGAACTGAAAATCGCGGGCGGCGCGGACTTGACCAAGCAAATTCAATTCATCCATCCCGACGATGACAATGCCGAAGATCAGACCGTGATCCGCGTACCGTTGGCGAAACCGCTGAGGCCGGGCGCGACGTCGACACTGGACATTCGTTTCACCGCCAAATTGCCGCGCGTGTTTGCGCGCACCGGCTATTGGGGCCAGTTCGCGCTAGTGGGGCAATGGTTCCCCAAGATTGGCGTCTGGGAAAAAGTAGGCGAACGGCGGCGCACGGTCGCGGGTTGGAACTGCCATCAGTTTCATGCGAACAGCGAGTTCTATGCCGACTTTGGCAATTACGATGTGACGCTGACGGTGCCTGCAATTTACAAAGGCAAGGTCGGCGCGACGGGCCAGCAACAAAGCGAACAGGTGAATGCCGACGGCACTGTGACGTATCGCTTCGCGCAAGACAGCGTGCACGATTTTGCGTGGACGCTCGATCCGGGTTACGTCGTCGTCAAGCGCGCGTTCAAAGCGGCTGAATGGGTGAAGCCCGCCGAGTTGGAAGCGATGGCGCAACGGCTGAGGCTGCCGGTGGATGCAGTGAAACTGCGCGACGTCGAAGGCACGTTGCTGATTCAACCAGAGCACGCTTATCAAACCGAGCGGCATTTCAAGGCGGCCTGCAACGCCATCAAGTATTACGGCCTGTGGTATGGCGCTTATCCTTACGCGACGCTGACGATTGTTGATCCGCCCTTCAACGCGAACGGCGCGAGCGGAATGGAATATCCGACCTTCATCACGGCGGGCACCGAGTGGTGGCTGACGCCGCGTGAGCAAACGCCAGAGACCGTCATCGTACACGAGTTCGGCCATCAGTTTTGGTACGGGCTGGTCGCCTCGAACGAGTTTGAAGAGTCGTGGCTGGACGAAGGCTTCAACACTTATTCAGAGGGCAAAACGTTGGGCCGCGTCTATGGCAGCAATTGGCTGTCGTTCAAATACAACGGTGTGCCGCTCTTTGATTTCCCGGTCGAATTGCCGCACCCGTATGACAACCGGCTCGGTGTGTTCGTGGAGAAATTCAATGATCCGATCCTGACGCCCGCATGGAAGTATTTCAATGATTTCAGCTACGGGTTGAATTCTTATCCGCGCACGGGGCTGACGCTGGTGACGCTGGAAAACTATTTGGGCGAAGACGTGATGGCGCGCGTGATGCGCGAATACGCGACGAAATGGCGCTATCGCCATCCGACGTCGCAGGACTTTTTCGACACGGCCAGCGCGGTCGCCGGACAGGATTTGAGCTGGTTCTTCGAGCAATTCGTCAAAGGCACGCAGACGCTGGATTATGAAGTCGCCGATTACAAGAGCGCGCGGCCTGCGCTCAAACTTGGTCTTTACGACAAGGATGGTCAGAAGACCGAAGTCAAAGACGGCGACACCAAGGCTGGCGAACAGCAGCCGTTTGAGAATGAGGTCAGCGTGCGACGCACCGGCGAAGCCTGGTTCCCTGTTGAATTGCTGGTCAAGCTGAAAGATGGGCACAAAGTCTTTTTCAAACCGGCTGGGGTACACAACAACGCTGTCGAATATCAGGCCACCAATGACGGCGACGGCAAACAATGGCCGGAGCGTTGGCCGCTGAATGACCGCTGGAAGAAATTCAAATTTGCGACCGCAGCCGAAATTCAAACGGTGCGACTCGACCCCAACAACAAAGTTCAACTCGACGCCAACCTGACCAACAACGGCAAAACCGAGACAGCCGCCATCGGCGCGGCGGTGCGCTGGACGGCGGGCGTGACGTTCTGGCTGCAAACATTCATGCAAGCGCTGGCCGCGCTGAGTTGAGGGGTGTACCGCAGGCTGCCAGCCTGCGGCGGTGCTGGCATTACGCCCAAACCGGTGCAATGCCCCTTCCCGGCTGTCACTAAACCACGATTACCCGCAGGCTGGCAGCCTGCGGTACATTTTTGAGGAGTCTGCCGTGCTGACTTCATTACTCATCGGAATCGAACGCGCCTGTCTGAGCGTCAAGCTGCTCTGCATATTGTTGCTGGGCAATCTGATTTGCATCGTACCGGTTGCGCTGCCTGTGTTTGCACTGGTGCAGCAATCGGCGCAAGGCCACGTCGTGGCGCAACGCCTGTTCGCCAATCAATTGGACGCGGCCTGGTTGATTGATTTCGTGAACAATCAATTCAACGGTTTCTCGCCCGCGTCGGTGGGCTTGCAAATGGGTTTGCTATTGCTGGTCGCGGGCGCGCTGTACCTGACCGCCAATCTCTTTTTCACGGGTGGCATTCTGGCCGTCTTCGCGGGGCCGGTTGAACGCTTTTCGCTGCGCCAGTTTTGCGCGGGTGGCGGCGCGTATTGGTGGCGCTTCGCGCGGCTCTTGCTGATCGCACTGGTCTTTTATGGGCTGTTGCTCGTGGCTTATTTTTTAGCGTCACAACCGTTGAACAAGGCGGCGGCGCGCGCCACCGCGGCAGGGCCAATTGAAATCAAGCGTTGGTTGCTGCTGCTGGCGCTGGCGCTGGGCTGCGGGTTGATCAATATGGTGTTTGATTACGCGCGCATCCGCACCGTGCAACACGAAGCGCGGCGCATGTGGCGTGTCACGTTTGCGGCTTGGCGCTTTTGTCTGGCTTATGTCTGGCGCACGACCTGCTTGTATCTGCTGCTGGCGGCGTTTGGTTTGGTGTTGTTCGGCGCCTTCGTTTGGTTGCGCAACGCCGTACCACAGGCGTCGTGGCTGGGCGTTATCCTGGCCTTTGGCTTAGGGCAATTGGCCATCGTGGCGCGCTTGTGGACGCGGCTGGCGCTGTTCGCCGGGCAAGCCGATTTGCACCAGCGGCTGGCACCCGCGCCCGCGCTGGCCACGCCCGGCGCGCCGGTGATTGAATTTATGCCCGCGACCAAAGATTTAACGCCGCCGCCCGGCTTCACGCTCGAACCGGGTGCGACTACACTGACGCCGCCGGTTGAAACAGAATCGCCGCCAACGGTGGCGGTTGAACCGAGCCAGGCGGCAGCGGAATTGCCGCCAGCCAGCGCGATTGCAGCAACAGAGACAGCGGAGTTGCCACCAGCAACCGCTGTTGCAATAACAGAGACAAATGATGAATCAGGAAACCGTGCGTGAATTCTGCCTGGCGCTGCCTGACGCCGCCGAAGACGTCAAATGGGGGCAAGACCTTTGCTTTTGCATCGGCGGCAAAATGTTCGCCGTCATTCCGCTTGACGGCGCGTCGCCTTACCGGCTGACATTCAAATGCACGCCGGAAGAATTCGCTGAATTGATTGAACAGGCCGGAATTGATCCTGCGCCCTATGCCGCACGCTATCATTGGGTGGCGCTGGAACGCTTGGATGTGATGAAAGCTGCTGAGTTGAAACGGCTGTTGCGGGATTCGTATGAAATGGTAAAGGCGAAGTTGCCGAAGAAAGTGCAGGCAGGGTTGAGCAAGTAACCCTGCCTGCCTTGGCTTAAAACGCATCTTTGGTCTGCTGATTATCTACCAGCCGCCAAATCCCACGCGGGTTGTCGTTTTGCAATTCGACCGGCAAAGCCGCTTGCGGAAAGTTTTGATACGCCACCGGGCGCGCAAAGCGTTCGATGGCCGCCGTGCCCACCGAAGTCGTGCGCGCATCGGTCGTCGCCGGATAGGGCCCGCCGTGTTGCATCGAAGGACAAACCTCAACGCCAGTCGGATAGCCATTGAAAATCAGCCGTCCAGCTTTGGTGGCGAGAATGTCCACGAGCCATTTGTATTCGGCCAAGTCTTCCGGCGTGCCGTGAATCGTCGCGGTCAGATGACCTTCCAGCTTGTGCGCAATCGTTTCCAGTTCGGCGCGTTCAGCACAGCCAACCACCACTGTCGAAGGCCCGAACAGTTCTTCACTCAATTCGTGCTGTTGCAAAAACGTTGCGGCATCGGTGGTGAAAAGAGCGGCTCCAGCTTCGTTCCTTGCCGCGTCTGGCACAGTTTGCGCTGTCACAGCCTGCACTCCATTCAATGTGCTGAACCGCGTCACGCCGCTGGCATAGGCTTGGGCAATGCCAGGATAAAGCATTGGCGCAGGCGCGGCGCTCGCCATCAATTCACCCAGCTTCCCGGCAAAACGCGCAAAGTTTTCATCGCGCAAGCCAACCACCAGCCCAGGACAAGTGCAAAACTGACCAACGCCCAACGTGACCGAACCTTTCATGCCTTCGGCCAAGGCGTCAGCCCGTTCGCGCAAGGCCCCAGGCAGCAAAAAGACCGGATTGATGCTGCCCATCTCGGCATAGACCGGAATCGGATCGGGCCGTTGCGCTGCCGCATCGAATAAGGCACGCCCCGCGCGCAATGAACCGGTGAACCCGACAGCTTTCGTCAGCAGATGCTTGACCAAGCCCAAGCCCAATTCATGACCGACGCCGTGCAGTAAAGAAAAAATTCCTCTCGGCATGCCCGTGACGTCGGCAGCCTGCGCGATAGCGCGTCCGACCATCTCGGAGGTCGCGGGGTGTGCGGGATGAGCTTTGACGACGACAGGGCAACCTGCCGCCCACGCCGAAGCGGTGTCTCCACCCGCGACCGAAAATGCCAGCGGAAAATTGCTGGCGGCAAAAACGACGACGGGGCCAACCGGAATAAGCATCCGGCGAATGTCCGGTTTCGGCAACGGCTGCCGCTCAGGTTGCGCGCGATCAATGCGCGCCTCAACCCAGGAACCTTCGCGCACGACTTCGGCAAAGGCTTTGAGTTGATTGACGGTGCGCCCGCGCTCGCCTGTCAAGCGCTCTTTGGGCAAAGCACTCTCGGCGTGCGCGCGTTCGATCAATTCATCACCGAGCGCAAGAATCTCTGCGGCAACGCGCTCAATAAAGGCCACGCGCTGTTCCGCTGAAATTTGGCGTAGCGTTTCAGCGGCCTGTGCCGCAACCAGCAGGGACTGCTCAATGTGCCAGGCATGGGCTTCGTCGAACGCGCCAAGCTGGGCGTGGGAAGTGAAGGTGGTTTGCGCCTGCCCGCTCTCATCAGTTTGGCAGGCGATGATATTTTTGCCGTGAAGTTCCATCTTTAAGCTCAACTCAACCTTGAATGACGTGATTAACCAGCGTGCCAATGGGATCAATGGTGATGCGTATTTCGTCTGCGACCTGCAACGTAAAATCATCCGGCGGCACGATGCCCGTGCCCGTCAGCAAAAAGCAGCCATACGGAAACACATTGTCGCGGTAAAGGTATTCCACCAACTCCGCTGGCGAGCGCTTCAATTCTTTCAGCGAAGTCTCGCCATGAAAGGCCGTCACGTCGCCGCGCAAAATATCCAAATGAATCGCGGTCTCGCGTGGCAGCGCGCCTGAACGCAACAGTACGCAAGGCCCCAGTCCACAGCTTTGCGCATAAACTTTAGCTTGCGGCAAATAGAGCGGGTTTTCGCCCTCAATATCACGCGAACTCATATCATTGCCGATGGTGTACCCAATGATTTCACCCAACGAATTGACGACCAGCGTCAATTCCGGCTCCGGCACATTCCATTTGGAATCCTGGCGAATGCGCACCGGCTGGTTGGGGCCTGCGACACGTTGCGGCGTGGCCTTGAAAAACAATTCGGGCCGCTCGGCCTCATACACGCGGTCATAAAAACTGCCGCCACCGGCATCTTTTGATTCTTCCATACGCGCCGTGCGGCTGCGGTAATAGGTCACGCCCGCCGCCCAGACTTCTTGATTGCCGATGGGCGCAAGCACGTCTTCACCCAGGACGAAGTTGGGAATGCGTGTGGCACGGCGCGTCATACTGGTCAAGACCAATTCGTGATCACCGCGATTAAGCAATACATCCCAATCCGTTTCAGGCAGTTGATAATATTCGCCACGCTCTTCCAGCACTGGCCCGTGAGTGGTTTTGTAGAGTTTCAGCATCGTTGTAGTCAGTTCGCCATTCTAATTTTGATGAGTTTCCACCTAGTACTCCATCAAGCTGAAAATGAGGGATGTAGGGCGGGATTAAATCCCGCCCTACATCCAGGATGCGCTCTCAGCATCAATCACTTACAGCTTGATGGAGTACTAGAGTAGATGAGTGTCATATACCAGCGATCCAAAGGCCTCTAAAAGCGGCGAGATATTCGCAACAGACTGGCAGAATTGCAAGCAGGAGATCACAGTACAAAATCGCGCGTGAGGTCCTCAGCAGATGTTCGGCGAGTTGGTTGACTAATCTCAAACGGGCAAGTAATATCGCGCACGATTTTGGCAGGGGTTATTTACCCTTATCCAAGCCACTTGATTGACAGTAATTCAAATGGGCCGTTAGCTCAGTTGGTAGAGCATCTGGCTTTTAACCAGAGGGTCGCTGGTTCGAGCCCAGCACGGCTCATTTCACTTCTACTTTTTTTGCCCCAACAAGTTTCAGAGTCGTTCGACAAAAGCGGGATTCATCACGTTATGTAGACATTGGCTATTGATATAGCCAATGTCGCGTGTTATGATTCCGCTAGATTCCACAAGCTTTTAACAATCACCGGCAAAAATTCTGTGAAGCTTGTGGATAAACTCGACAGGTTGTCTTAAGCACTTGAGGTAATTAGATCAGTAGCAATATTGAAATGATTTCTTCCGGTGCCTCCTCGTAAGACGCTGGTTTAACGTTACCCGCATCAGTTTTCACACAGCAAACTAAAGGCTCATGAGTTGTGATTCTCACAAGCTTATGATTTCGGTTTTGCTATTTGACATTCACATCTCAGGTTCGATACGCCAATCAGCGCGGGACAGAACCTATAACTTTCAAAAGGAGATTCTCTACAATGCGAACCTCACGCAAACTAACACACGTTTTGTTGGCAATGATGACTCTCGCGTTACTGTCAGTGGCTTCATTGGCAGCAGACCCGGGTTCACCATATCCGGCAACCTCTGAAGTCAGCGATCAAAAAGCTGGCTCGACCTTGATCTACAACATTTACACGTCGAATGCTTCGGGTGGCAACACTCAAAACACGCGCGTGAACATCACGAACACGAATCTGACCAATCAGGCCTTTGTGCATTTGTTCTTCGTCAGCGCGGATTGCACGATTGCAGACTCTTATGTTTGCTTGACGGCGGCGCAAACGGCGAGCTTCCTGGCGTCGGACGTGGATCCGGGTACCAAGGGTTACATCGTGGCGGTGGCAGTGAACAATCTGGGCTGCCCGGTCAATTTCAACTTCCTGATTGGCGACGAATACGTCAAGTTCGCTTCCGGTCACGCGGCGAATCTGGGTGCCGAAGCCTTTGCGGCAATCGGTGATCTTCCGTGCGATCCGAATCAACCGTCAGTGGACATCAACTTCAGCGGCGCCACAGGTGGCTACAACAAGCTGCCGCGGGCGCTGGCGGTGTCGAACTTCCCGAGCCGTGCAGACGGCAACGACACGATGATCATCGTCAACGCGATCCGGGGCAGCTATGCCATCGGGGCGAGTTCGACGGGCACGTTGTTCGGTGTCATCTATGATGATGCGGAAACCGGCTTCAGCTTCAGCTTGAACGGAGCTTGCCAGGTGATGGGCAGTTTGGCGGATAGCTTCCCGCGCACGACGCCGCGCTTGAGCCAGATTGTACCGGCGGGCCGTTCGGGTTGGTTGAAGTTGTACAACCTGACGACGGACATCGGCATTCTGGGTACGGTAATCAACTTCAACGCCAGTGCGAATGCACAAGCGAACGCCTTCAACGGTGGCCGCAACATGCACAAGCTGACGTTGACGACGGGCACGACCACCGTGACCCTGCCGGTCTTCCCACCGAGCTGCTAGCTGCTAGTCGGCAATAATTCAACGATTATGTTGAAATCTAAAGGGGGCCTAAACGGCCCCCTTTTTATTGCTCGCCCAACAATGAGCTCTCCCTCTGGCAAAGAGATCGTGACAAGAGTTGCGTAAATTGTTGCTTCGCGTAACTCGTTGAACTTGCGCTTTGTTAGCGCGGCAACGGCACTTGCGCGCACTGCTCAGCCCCATTTCAGCCTCATTGAAGCGCCGCCATTTCTTTTCCTGTTTCAGTAACAACTGCCAGATCATGCACCCCGGACTTCACCGTGCGGAAGCGTTTAGCGGCGTCCGTGCGCAAGCGCACCGCCGCAAAGAGGCTTTCGATGACATCGCTCGTG